>JAQVLS010000223.1 GCA_028704035.1 Desulfotomaculaceae bacterium
CTTCCCTTCCTGATAATCCACCAGTTCACCCATTTTCAAAATTTCAGCAAAACCTATATTTTTCATTAAACTCCCATCCATCCGCCTTATCCTCCTTTTTTTATATATGCTCATTCATTTTATGCAATATGCGCTGCCTGCTTAAAACAGCACCTTGGTTTTTTTCCGCATTAATCCACAGCGGTTTTTTCCGCTATTATTCTGCCTCCCAGGACATCCCACACCCCGGGGTCTTCCATGCCCAGCCTCCAGATGGCTAGTCCCTTCAAGTCATACTCCTCAATCAAGTCGAGCTTATTAGTGAGGCTGAAGGCGTTTTCGAACCATACTTCATGCCCCCGGCCGCCACTGTCACAATATTTGAAATAAGGCGCCTGCGAGCCGTTATCCCATAAAATGTTTGCCTGCTGAGATTTTGCAAGTGTCATCGCCTGCCCAAAGGAAATGTATCTCGGCCCTGCCTGCCCAGCGGTCCAGTCAAAACCGTACCCCGGTATTCCCAAAAGGATTTTTTCCGGTGAAATATTTTGCGCGGCGTACTTCACGACATCTCTGACCCAGCCGCTGGAGGCGATCGCTCCCGGCCCGCTGCTGTACCCGTGCTCATCGTAGGTCATGATGATTACGCTGTGGGAATACATGCCGATCTGCGCATAGTCAAAGGGTCCGGACCAGGCGCTTTGCAAATTATCATGCGTTTTTGCGGGCACGCACACGGTTATCTGAGACCCCTGGGGAGCCAGGCGCTGAAACAACTCCTTTACAAATAAAGAAAACTTGTCCCTGTCAGCAAGACGTATGTTTTCAATATCGAGGTTTACCCCGTCGTAACCGTATGCCTTGATTATACCTTCTAACTGGTTGATAAACACGCCCCTAGTATGTTCATTTTCAAGCATAGCCGCAGCCAGGCCCGCGCCGTCAACCTGCCCGGCATAGATCATGTTGTGTATTAAAGCTAACACCTGAATATTGTTTTTATGGGCCCCGCTTATTATTGCCGGCGGGTCACAGGCGCCTGTTCCGTCCGGCGCTCGATGCTCCTCGATTGCCGCCGGGCTGTCCGGCGCCAGCCTGTACCAGAAAGGCGCCACAGCGCTTATCTGGTTGCTGTTTGCAGTCATACTGCCGTACGAGCTGGGCAGGTCATGCTCTTGTTCAACATAAAAACCCAAGACATACCGGGAGGATCTGGACGGAATCCACAGCCTTTGCTCCGGATAAATCATATCAGATGACAGGTCGTTGGCGGTCATAAGATCATCAACCTGGACACCAAATTTTTGCCCGAGAGAAAACAGGGTGTCACCGGACCGAATAATATAGTTATGGGCCATTGCTGGAGATGCCCCGGGCAATGTTGAGACAGCCAGCAGGAAAGAGATGCAAAATAAGATTACAGCAGTGGTTTTTGCCTTTAACACGATATTCCTCCTATCAGAATGCCTGCATCAATTACTTGTGGAAGAATTCGCTATAAAACGGCATAAACCTACAAGAAAAATGTAGCAAAAAGCAGATTTACCAGGGCGGTATCTGCCGTTATTTATCCCTCACCTCTATGTAAATGCCACAACAACACGCAGGGCAGATGAAATCATCATCTGTAAATACATCTTCTACTTCTTCACCTGCTGTTGGCGGATTATTTTCCGAAAGTTCACCGCATTTGGGGCAGCATGTCTGCATATCGTTGTTTTTATTGCCGGATTGTTTATCCTGACCCGGCTGCAGGTTTTTTCCGCCGGCAATCAGCTCACCTGCCTTTATAGAAGATTCGGCCAATGACGGATTATATATTATTTCTCCATTCAGAGCTGGATCCTTTTTTTGCCCTTACAGGATATTACATAAAAACCATGCCCCCGGCAAAAGATATATGGGAATAAACTGAACGCAGGTGAAAAGCACATGCTGATAGGTATTGTACGTACCCTGATATTATTTGCTGTGGTAGTGATCGGTTTGAGGCTGATGGGTAAAAGGCAGATAGGCCAGCTGCAGCCATATGAGCTTGTCATTGTAATCATGCTTTCCGCTCTGGCCGCGATCCCCATGGAGAACACCGAGGTGCCCCTCCTTTTCGGCCTTTTCCCTATATTTACCCTGATCGTGGTGCAGGTCGCGATGTCTTACCTGTCCTTAAAAAGCGAACGGGCCAGGGGAATAATCTGCGGCACACCCAGTGTGCTGATTGAAAACGGGAAAATTATTGAAAAAGAGCTTGTCAGGCTGCGTTACAACATAAACGATTTGCTGGAACAGCTGCGGGTAAAAAATATACCCAATATTGCAGATGTGGAATTCGCCATCCTGGAAACCGGCGGTCAGTTAAGCGTCATCCCAAAATCGCAGAAAAGGCCGGTTGTGCCGGAAGATTTGAACCTGCCCACGAAATATGAAGGTTTGCCTGTTACGCTGATTATCGACGGGCTTGTTTTCAGAAAAAACCTGGACAAGTTAAATCTTAACGAAGAATGGCTACGCTCCGAACTGCACAAATTCGGTGTCAAATCCGTTAAAGAAATCCTTTTTGCGCACCTTGACACGGAAGGAAAGCTGCTTTATCAGGTTAAAGCAGGGTAAGCGGAATGGGGGACACACCTCCTGTTTTGGGTATTTCTTTGGGGTCGAGATATGTCCCCGATTGGAGAGAAAGGGGTTTATCAATGAGGTTGTTGGTGGTCCTGTTAATAATATTTGCATTAATAATCTCCTTCAGTCTTTGGACGAACCACATGCTGCAGGCATCAGCTGGTGAGATGCTGCAAAAAATTGCACAAATAGAGCAAGGGCTGGAAAATAATCAGTGGGAACAAGCCCGGGCAGATACCATCGAGCTGGAAGAGACCTGGGATAAACAAGCAAAATGGTGGCCGGCTTTTCTTGACCACCAGGAGATTGACAATATCGAGTTTTCCATGGCTAAAACCAGGGAATATATTAAAACAGAAAACGCATCCCTCTCATGGGGGCAGTTGTCGGAACTGAAGTTAATGATCGGGCATA
>JAQVLS010000028.1 GCA_028704035.1 Desulfotomaculaceae bacterium
GGTACTGCCAGTTTGAAAAATATAACCGTGCATACTGTGGCCACCGGGTTGCAGCGGACGAGGCGGGCTGCCAGATAGGAAATGGGAATGCTGATAATTGGGATGGGGAGAAAATCAAAGGCGAATCCCAGAGCCACCCCCCGGGCAATTTTTTTCGGCGAGTCGGGCAAACTCATCACTTTGGCATAGTAAGCTCTAATATTCCCTATAACAGGGGTGGCAATCCTTTTCCTAAAATATATTATACTTTCGGCAATCACAATAATACTCCTTCTCCTACTAAACGGCCGGATTCATCCGGCATTCCAATCGGGGACATTCCCCAACATGAAGAAATACCCATGAGGAAGGTGTGTCCCCGTCCCATTATATGTTTTTTACCGTCTCCCAGTCCATTAAAAATTTTTTTATACCTGCGTCTGTCAGAGGGTGATTAATCATCTGTTTAATAATTTTATATGGTACTGTCGCAATATGCGCACCCGCCCTGGCTGACTCAGTAACGTGGACCGGGTGACGGATACTGGCGGCAATCACCTGGGTTTCGATCTGGTGCAGATCAAAAATTCCCATAATATCACGCACCAATTCTATCCCGTCCTCGCTGATATCGTCAAGTCGTCCTACAAAAGGGCTGACATAGGTCGCTCCGGCCCGTGCAGCTAAAAGCGCCTGGTTGGCCGAAAAGATCAGAGTGACATTGGTGCGGATGTTTTTATCGGCCAAAATTTTAGTTGCCTTTAGGCCCTCTGCTGTCATTGGTATTTTTATAACAATGTTGGGGTGGAGAGAGGCCAGTTCCTCCGCCTCGGAAATCATACCCGAGGCATCAGCACTGATTACCTCCGCGCTGATCGGGCCGTCCACAATGGAGACGATTTCTCTTACCACCTGGGCAAAGTTACGGCCTTCCCTGGCGATAAGGGATGGATTGGTGGTGACGCCGCAGATGACACCAAGTGAGTATGCCTCTCTAATTTCATCCACATTAGCGGTATCGATAAAAAGTTTCACCTGTTAGCACCTCCGTATTCAGATGTCGGTCGTCGGATGTCAGATGCCGGAACCGTGTCAAGGGGACGGTTCTCTTGACACGCTTTTCGTTTACCCCGCTCGTAGGACGGGCTTCAGCCCGCCATTCCAATCGGGGACACTCCAATCGGGGACATACCTTCTACCAAAAAGGAATACCCGCAAGAGGAGGTGTGTCCCCATTCCGCTGTCAGGGTATGTTTTGCTAAGATACGAGTCTGCAGACATATGGCCGCAATCCAACATCTTGCAGATCAGATCACGCCTTGCCCGAGCTGCCGAAAACCCGCATCTTCTCTCTGATTATTTCGATGGCCGCCTCTCTGGCGGGACCTAGCATCTTGCGCGGATCTATTTCTTTCGGATTGGCGTCCAGCACCTTTCGTGCCGCCTGGGTAAAAGCCTCCCTGATATTCGTGTCTATATTGACCTTGCGCACCCCCAGGCGGATAGCGTCACGGATAGCGTCATCAGGCACGCCGGAGGAACCATGCAGGACAATGGGGATGCTTACCAGGGATTTGATCTTTTGCAAGCGGGGGAAATCCAGTTCCGGTATTCCCTGATACTGCCCGTGGGCGGTGCCGATAGCTACGGCCAGAGAATCAACCCCGGTTTCATGCAGAAAGGTCGCGGCCTCCCTGGGCTCTGTAAGTAAAGCGTCACGCCCGCTGACGGTAATATCATCTTCGGTCCCGCCGATATTGCCCAGTTCAGCCTCAACTGACACCCCTACCGCCCTGGCGACATCCAGTACGCGCCTGGTCAGCTTGATATTTTCCGCCAGGGGCAGCTTTGAGCCGTCGATCATAACTGAAGAAAAACCGGCATGAATACACTGTATAGCCTGTTCATAACTTGTACCGTGATCAAGGTGGAGCGCTACCGGCACATGTGTGCGCTCCGCAGCCAATTTGGCCATGGCCACTATGTACTCAAGTCCCGCGTATTTTATGGCGCCCTGGCTCGCCTGCATGATCACCGGGGAATTCTCGGCCTCGGCTGCCGCAACAATAGCCTGTACTATCTCCATATTATTGCAATTGAACGCACCCACAGCGTACCCGCCGGCTTCCGCGTTTTTTAACATTTCCACTACACCCGTGAGAGACATAAAAATACACCTTCCTTCATGAAAAGCAGTGAGGAATAAGCGGTGCATCACACCGCTATAAAGAGTCTATATTCAAGTATAGACGGAAAAGGTTTAAATTATGTTTTACTTCTCTTGCGACCTGTCTTCTTGGGCTTAGGCTTATTGGTATTGGCCAGACTGTCAAGACATTTAAAACCATGCCGTGCCAGCTCAATTGTATCCACCTGCCGGATAACGTTTAGGTCGTCTTCTGTCTCGGCATAAATAATATTTATGCTGTCACAGTTCTTGCAGTGCAACTCCAGGCAATCTGGGAAAAGTTCTACCTCAATTCCCAGGTTGCCGCACTGGCAGTAAAGATTACCCTGTTCGGCAATTTCATGCAGGCAGCTTAACACCTCGTACATGATATCGGAATTATGAAAATAACTTTCGCTGTTTATATCATCCGTCAGGGCGTCCAGTTCTTGCTCCCGGCTGTAAACTATCTGCTTGACTGCCGGTTCCGGCCCGATATAACCGAGTTCCAGATCAGTGTCGCTGCATGAAAGGCGAATTACTTCTCCGGACCAGAGAAATTTACCGGTAAATTCTATTTGATGTTTGGTTTCACAAACCAGACAGGGAACCTGAAGCCGGTAAAACAAATGGTCTTTTGTACTGATCATCAGCGCTGCAGCACCGCAGGCACAGTTAATATAAAATGGATTACCTTTACTGATGGCGAAGCGTGATAAATCGTGATATTTAATTATCCCACAAACGGGGCAGCGCATGGTCATAATGGAGTTTGTATTTATAAGCATGCTTTATTCCCCCCTAAATACTGCGGAAATTATCACAGTATTGCTGACTCTTTTATCCTTTCGCCAAACAGGGAAAAAATCCTTTTAACCGATATTTTTTTTCGCCTCGTCCGTTAAGTCCTCTTCCCCGAGCAAGCCCCTAATCAGATAGCGCAACTCGGATAAATCAAACGGTTTGTTTATATAATACTTTACCCCTCTTTTTTCAACCTCGGCAATAATGTCCAGCTCACTATAGGCAGTCATAATAACTACGGGAGTGTCCGGGACAATTTGGCGCAGCCCCTCCAGTGTCTCCAAGCCGCTCATGCCCGGCATTTTAATGTCCAGCAGTATAAGCGAGGGCGGTCTGATACCAGCTTTTCTTACAGCCTCGGCACCGCTTGCAGCCGTTTCTACATTGTAGCCTTCCTCGGCGAAAGCCTCGCATAGAAACTTACGGACCCCGTCCTGATCATCAACAATAAGCAGATTATAGCGCAAAGCCATGCATCACACATCCCCTTATGATTATGAATATACAGAGCATGCATAACATTTCTTCACTAATTTCTAAATTCCTTTAGACGGCAGAAGAAAATGGAAGATTCCTTGTTAAAAATAACCGGGGATGTTTGTGTTTAATGGAAATACCGAGATTGTAAACACCAGGGCAATCAGCGATAAAATCAACAACAAAATTAGGGTCAGATAAGGAATAATAAACACTAAAACAGAACGTCCTGTTGAAAGCCGGTGGGTCTCCCTGAGGCCAACAACTAAAATAATACTGCTCCATATCCATATGGCTAGGCCGGCCAGCAATAACAATACGCTTGCAGCCAGGCTCTCCAGGCCGTACCGGTATCCCAAAAACTGAAAAGGTATCAATAAAATATGGGGCAGCCCGGCCAGGCCGGTTACAGCGAAAACACCTCTGGCGTCGCCCCGCCCGCCCAGTAGATCAGCGACCAGGTGCAGTATGGCGCTGTAACCAAACCATTTAACATAGCTAAAAACAAGGCCTATGGCAGCTCCGACAGGCACTAACGACCGGGTTGCCGGAAGAATGCCGCCGCTATCCAGACCCTGGCTCAAAAACCTGGCAAGAGCAAGCAGTCCTATTATGGTACCCAGCAGGCTGAGTACGGTAACAATCACAAACGCCGACGCCAGCGGCGGGTTTTTCGCCGCATTTTGCATGGTCTGCACGGGCTCAAACAGCACGCCGTACACTATTTCCAAAAAACCCTGAGGCGCTCCGCCATCAGGGGTGCCATCATCTGTATTACCCGCTTCCAACAACTCACCCTGTACAGCATTATGTTCATTGCTGTGGTCGGCATCTACGCTCAAAACAAATTCCTCCTTCCCTTCAATCACTGCAGCTGATAAGAGCGTCCGGCTTCACCCGTGTAGGGAAGAAAAGGCTGGGCGGACTGCCGGAAAGTATTCGCGCCTGCTATCCCAAACAGCTGGCGAAAAATATTTTTAGGTCCCAGATTCACTACCGCAGGTTCCCCTGGTATACCTGCCAGAGACCCCGCTAAAAGGACCGCATCATGAAAATCGCCCAACTGGTCTACAAGACCCAGCTCGATAGCCTGGCGACCGGTATAAACTCTGCCGTCCGCCAGCGTCCTGACCTCAGCGATATCCTTATGCCTGCCCTGCGCTACGAATTCAACAAACTGGTTGTAGATATCGTCAATCATAGACTGGAATATGGCTCGTTCCTCGGAAGTTGACGGCCTGCTGACAGATCCCATGTCCTTGTGCGGGCCGCTTTTAAATGTTTCCGTGTCGACACCGATTTTTTCATACAGACCCTGCAGGTCATAGCGCTCCATGATTACGCCGATGCTGCCGGTCATTGTCCCCGGATTGGCTACAATGCGGTCCGTCCCGGCAGCAATCCAATATGCGCCTGAGGCTGCCGTATCCCCCATGGAAGCCACAATTTTTTTGCCGGATGCCCTGAGCCTTTCTACTTCTGCGCTAATTTCCTGGGCCGCCGCTGCAGTCCCGCCCGGACTGTTGAGACGGATTACAACGGCCTTGAGCAGGGGATCTCTTGCGGCTTCTCTTAAAGCTGCGGCGATATCCTCAGACGCCACCTGATCTGCAAAGGCTGCACCGCCCGGCAGGCCGTTGGCGATAACGCCTCCTATGTAGATAATTCCCACTTCGCCCTTGTTCCGGCTGTTTGCAGCGGGCCTGCCGCCCGGATGCGAAACAGCGGCTAAAACAAGGACAAGGGCGACTATACCAAGCACTATCCCGGCAATGAACTTTTTCTGCAAAGTAAATCATCTCCCCTTAAACATTTTTGATTTAGATCTTACCCTGAAATACTTGTAAAATGCCCTCTATTTTCAGGAAACAAATTTATTAGCTGCAACCTGCAGTCTTAATCACAGCCTTCACAAAGCATAATTTCCCGACAAGCAAAAAAGCCTTGGTTTTACCCAAAGCTGTCAAAAACACAATCTAACTGTATTTAAGCTTTTTATATTCCGCAGAAGCCCTGATAAACTCCCTGAAAAGCGGGTGTGGCCTGTTTGGCCGGGACTTAAATTCCGGGTGAAACTGGGTGGCTACAAACCAGGGGTGGGCGGGCAGCTCAACGAGCTCCACCAGGTAATCGTCGGGCAGGGTCCCGCTTAAAGACAGGCCGTGCTGCGCCAGATCGTTCCGGTAAAGATTATTAAGCTCGTAACGGTGCCGGTGTCTCTCCCCGATTAAATCCTGCCCATAACACTGATGAGCCAGGGTTCCCGGCCGGAGTTTGCAGTGATAATTCCCCGGCCGCATCGTACCACCCTTTATGTCAAGTCCTTTCTGTCCCGGCAGCAGGTCTATCACCGGATGAGAGGTTAATGGGTCAAATTCGGTGCTGTTGGCGTCCGGCCAGCCGATCACATTGCGGCAGTATTCCACTACAGCCAGCTGCATACCAAGGCAGAGCCCCAGAAAAGGAACACTATTCTCCCGGGCGTACCGGATGGCTTCAATTTTACCTTCAATACCCCGGTCGCCGAAACCACCGGGCACAAGCACACCGTCAACATTTTTTAATAACTCATGGACGTTCGACCGGGTGACTTCCTCCGAGTTAATCCATTCTATGGTAATGGCGGAACCATGGAAAAACCCCGCGTGTCGCAGCGCTTCAGCCACGCTGAGGTAGGCGTCTTGCAAGGAAATGTATTTGCCTACCAGGCCAATAGTCGTATTATGGCTGAGGTTTTCTAGCCTTGACACCATCTCCCGCCAATCGTTCAAATCGGGGGGTTCAGTGGTCATGCCGAATTTTCCCAGGACGATATCGGCCAATCCTTCTTCCTCCAGCGCCAGCGGCAATTCATAAATAGACGGCGCATCCACGGCCTGAATCACCGCTTCTTTTTCGATATCACAGAATAACGCCAGCTTTTCTTCCATATCCCTGGTCAGTGGCAGTTCCGTGCGGCAAACGATAATATCGGGCTGAATGCCGATCCCCCTTAGTTCCTTAACGCTATGCTGGGTAGGCTTGGTTTTTAGCTCGTTGGCCGCGCGCAGGTACGGGACCAGGGTAACATGAATATAAACAACGTTTCCTTTGCCTAGGTCGCCTTTCATCTGCCGGATGGCCTCGAGAAAAGGCAGGGATTCTATATCGCCCACCGTGCCGCCTATTTCGGTAATGACAACATCAGCGTTGGACTCATTGGCGACACGCTGGATCCGCTCTTTTATCTCATTGGTGATATGGGGAATCACCTGCACAGTGCCTCCCAGGTAATCGCCCCGGCGCTCCTTGTTGATTACCGCGCTGTAAATACCACCTGTTGTAACGTTGCAGCTGCTTGAAATATTAATATCAATAAAGCGCTCGTAATGTCCCAGATCGAGGTCGGTTTCCGCGCCATCCTCAGTGACAAAAACCTCCCCGTGCTGGTAAGGACTCATGGTACCCGGGTCAACATTGATGTAAGGATCAAGTTTCTGAATGGCCACTGTTATCCCGCGGCTTTTCAAAAGACGCCCGAGGGAAGCGGCGGTAATCCCTTTTCCCAGTGATGAAACCACCCCGCCGGTTACAAATACAAATTTGGCCATGAATAAATAATCCTCCTATTATATCTTGGTAAGACAAGTGCATGAAAACCATCTCTCCCATTCTATCTTTTTACCCGACATACAGTCAATAGAACGCTCATAATTAAACCCGGGTTATTGCCGCTATAAAGCAGCCTGCCCGGGAACACGCGGTCGGGAATCAGAAAAATTGCTGTCGCGCAAAGCCTTTACTTGCCAATACCAAATTTTGTCGCTGCCAGATAGCCCAGCAGTATGCCGAAAATACCCATTACACCGGCCAGGTTTGACGGACCGGGAATAGGTAATCTGAACCTGGCAAAAATTAGCCCGACAATAAATCCGGTGATAGTGGTAAGAATGACTTCTCTCATATTCAGCCCTCCGGTTGGAGTTTGCAAAAAACTTTTCACAGGATTAACAAGATTATTAGAATTTAATCATTTATTTTGCCAAACGTTTTCGAAACTTTCGTTTTACTTGTACGGAAGAACCAAAATTTATTATTAACCCGGTATTTATACCGGCAGCGTAAGATAACTAACAAGCTGAACCTCTTGTTCTTTGGTTATCGTTTTGAACGGTAACACTAAAAGCACGGCTTATGATCTTTTCCGTTAAAAAAGTTATCCTCCATCCGGATGTACCGCTATTGATCTCTTGTAATCATAAAAACCCTGTAAATCCTGTGCTGTTTTTTTACATCCTTTCGGGGGCGTTGATGCCGAGCAGGCCAAGGCCGTTTTTCAGGGTTATCCTGGTCGCTTCCACCAGTACCAGGCGCGCCGCTGAAATATCTTTTTCCGGAATGATTACCCTGTGGCTGTTATAAAAGCTGTGCAGCAGCCCCGCCAGCTCGTGCAGATAACGGGCGATGCGCTGGGGGGCCAGCCCGGCGGCGGCGGCAGCCACCTCTCCGGGAAAATCGGCCAGCTTTCTGGCCAGAGCCAGTTCATATTCTTCTTTCAGCAGGCTGCAATCAATACTGCCGGGATCCGGCATCTGTCCGCCCTGCTCCTCCAGCTGCCTCATGATGCTGCAGATCCGGGCGTGCGCGTACTGGATGTAATAAACAGGGTTTTCATTGGATTCAGACCTGGCCAGATCGAGGTCAAAATCCAGGTGGCTGTCAGCGCTACGCATGACAAAGAAATAGCGGGCGGCTTCCTGTCCGACCTCCTCAATGAGGTCCTCCAGGGTTACAAACTGTCCGGAGCGCTTGGACATGCGGACTATCTCGCCTCCTTTATAAAGGCGGACCAACTGCATAATCACCACTTCCAGAGCTGCCGAATCATATCCCAGAGCTTTCACCGCTGCTTTCATCCGGGGCACGTGCCCGTGGTGGTCGGCGCCCCAGATATCGATAACCCAAGTAAAGCCTCGTTGCAATTTATTGCGGTGATAAGCTATGTCCGATGCAAAGTATGTCGGCAAACCGTTAGAACGGACTAAAACTTCGTCCTTGTCCGCACCAAAATCTGTTGCCTTAAACCATAAAGCTCCTTCGCGTTCATAGACGCAGCCTTTTTCTTTCAAAAAATCCAAAGTATCCTGTACCGCTCCGGCATCGTGCAGGGATTGTTCAGAAAACCATACGTCATAATCTACGCCAAAACTACTTAATACATTTTTTATAGATTTAAGCTTTTCTTCCAGGGCAAAAGCCGCCAGCGCCGAGCGGAGATCCTTCTCTGGCGCTGCTGTGTAACTGTCACCGTATTTTTCTCTAAAAGAGATACAGGTGGCAATAATATCTTCACCGTGGTATCCGTCTTCCGGTACGGGTATATCCTGTCCGGCCAGCTGCTGGTAACGGGCCTCCAGGGAAGCGGCAAATTTTTCTATCTGGTTTCCAGCGTCGTTGATATAAAATTCTCGCGTAACATTGTAACCGGCAAATTTCAGGATAGCCGCTATGCTGTCCCCCAGCGCCGCTCCGCGGGCATTTCCCATGTGCAAAAGGCCGGTTGGGTTGGCGCTGACAAACTCGACCTGGACTTTACTGTTCCTGCCGATGTCCACACTGCCGTACCGATCACCCTGCGAAATGATCCGGGGCAAGGCCAGGTAGACCCAGCCTGGTTTAAGGTAAAAATTAATAAAACCGGGACCGGCAATTTCCACCCGTTCCACCCAGGTCCCGGCAGAAAAATTTTGCGTTAGAATTTCAGCCGCACGGCGCGGCGCCATCCGGGCAGGCTTGGCCAGCAGCATTGCTATGTTGGTGGCAAAGTCACCGTGGTCTTTTTCCCGTGGCACTTCCACAGTAATTTCCGGCGCCTGCTCAATCCTAATCAGCCCGCCGTCACGGGACGCCTGCAGGGAATGCGCCAGCGCTTTTTCCAGTTCGGCCCTGATTTCCTCAACTACGCTCATATGTATAATTAACCCTCCTGCCGGCAAGTCAGCAATTTCATTATACTCCAGTCTACTCCAATTCATACTTTAGATTAACCGTTGTCGCCCGGCCTGTCAAGGATCCAAACAGGGGATGGTTCTCCGTTTCGCTTACACCTATCGACAAGTTTGTGTTTAAACAAAACATACAATAACAGTGGAATGGGGACACACCTCTGTTTGGGATCTGGCAGTTGATGTATGTCCCTGATAAACGAAACCGGCATTTTCATAATGCCGGTTTCGCAGCCTTTTAGTCGTATTCGTATCCCGCCATGAAGGCGGCCTTATTTACTTCCAGCAGCTTCGCAGGAACGCGGTCGGCCAGCGCTTTCTCCCACACTTCCCGCGCGAAGAGCAGGCGGCCGGCCATAACTCCCAGCAGCACCACATTGGCGGCTTTGGCATTGCCACATTTTTCTGCAATAGCAAGGGCGTCCACAGTCACGACATGCCTCGCGGCAGAGCGGATATATTCAATAATGCCGGAGGGGTATTCCGCCGCTCCTACCAGCACCGGCACCGGAAGAATTTCCTGTTCGTTAATGATAATAGTCCCGTCAGGTTTAAGAAATGGCATGAGGCGCAGCCCCTCTAGTTTTTCGAAAGCCAGCACCACATCAGCCCCTCCTGCGGGAATCAAGGGAGAAAAAACCTTCTTCCCGAGGCGCACCTGGGTAACCACGCTGCCGCCCCGCTGGGCCATACCGTGTATTTCTGAAACTTTTATGTCATAGCCAGTTTCCAAGGCAGCCTGGGCCAGTATTTTGCTGGCCAGAATAGTCCCCTGGCCTCCTACACCCACCATCAAGATATCAACTGGCTTAAGCATCGGCATTCCCCCCTTTCACCAGGGCCCCTTCCTGGCATACCTGAACACACAAACCGCAGCCGGTACAGGATACCGGGTCTACCAAGGCCATTCTGTTCTGCATGGATATAGAGGGGCAGCCCAGGCGGATACAGACTTTACAGCCAATGCATTTATCTTTTTGCACCACGACAGCTGGTTTTGTTGCCTTTGTCAGAAGTACGCAAGGACAGCGGGATATTACCACCGAGGGCTCGCCTGTCACTGCTTCTTCCCGTATAATCGCCAGAGTTTTTGCCAGGTCCAGGGGATTTACCACTCTTACTCTTTTAACACCAAGCGCTTTCACCAGTGTCTCCAAATCCACGGCCGGCGCCGCTGCTCCCATCAGGGTGCTGCCCGTGCCGGGGTGGTTCTGGTGTCCGGTCATGGCGGTAGTACGGTTATCCAGGATGATTACAGTGCCGGAGCCGTTATTGTAAACCATGTTCAGCAGTCCGGTGATGCCGGAATGCAGAAAGGTCGAATCGCCGATTACAGCTACCGTACTGCCGGACATGGCCGGATTGGCCTTGCTCACCCCATGAGCGGCGCCGATGCTGGCACCCATACAGACACAGCAATCCATCGCCTCCAGCGGCGGCAGACCGCTCAAGGTATAACAGCCGATGTCCCCGGTAACAGTTAGTCTTAGTTTTTTTAGAGCATAGAAGAGCCCCCGGTGGGGACAGCCCGAGCACATTACCGGGGGCCGCCCCGGGGCCGCCGGCGCCTCGCGGGCACTCACTTCCGCCGCAGCATTAACGGGCGGCGGCTTTAGGATCCCCGACTCGCTAAATTCTCTGATTAGAGTTCCGGTGTCAAGTTCACCGCTATTCGGTATGAATTCTTTGCCAGTTACCGCAATCCCCATACTGCTTACTTGATCTTGTATAAAAGGCTCCAACTCCTCTACCACGACCAGCCTTTTTACTTCGGCGGCAAAGCGCCGGATAACAGCTTCCGGCAGCGGGTTGGTCATCCCGAGCTTGAGCACGGAGGCCTCCGGCAGCGCCTCCCTGACATATTGGTAGCTGATCCCGCTGGTTATGACACCAAGTGACTGATCACGCCATTCGATAAAGTTTAACGGGCTTTGTTCCGCATACTCCTTAAGCCGTGCCAGGCGTTCCTCTAGGGCAGCCCTGCGCAGCCGGGCAAAAGCAGGCACCATCAGGTATTTTTGCGGGTCTTTCTTATAGGGGCGAAGCTTTCGGGTAACCTGCCCGCCGATTTCAACCAGGCTCTGGGAATGGGCCACCCTGGTGGTGGTCCTGAGCATTACCGGGATATCGAACTGCTCGCTGATATCCAGGGCCAGTCCTACCATTTCTTTGGCCTCCCGGCTGTCGCTCGGTTCCAGGAGAGGGATTTTGGCAAAACGTGCGTAGTAACGGTTGTCCTGTTCATTCTGCGAGCTGTGCATGCCGGGATCATCCGCAGATACCAGGATAAAACCCCCGTTAACACCTGTATAGGCAAAGGTAAGCAAAGGATCGGCGGCCACGTTGACACCCACATGCTTCATAGCGACAAGCGTCCGCGCCCCGGCTAAAGAGGCGCCTATACCGACTTCCATGGCCACTTTTTCATTGGGAGCCCACTCGGCGTAGACACCGGGATAGCGGGAAAAATTCTCCAAAATTTCCGTACTGGGCGTACCTGGATATGCGGCTGCCACAGTCACACCAAATTCATAAGCGCCTCTGGCAATCGCTTCGTTGCCGGAAAGCAGCTCTTTCAAATCTATCACCTCCGAAAAAAATCAATAATATTGTCACAAGATTTACAAGATATATTTATCAATAAAAACCCGGTGCGG
>JAQVLS010000224.1 GCA_028704035.1 Desulfotomaculaceae bacterium
TAATGAAAGGTTACGCGTAAAAAATTCCCTGCCGGGGGATGCTGTAAATAAATCTGCAAAAACAGGGAAAATGATCTTGTAAAAACACTTTGTCCCTCCCCAAAAGCAGCCCTCTATTATAATAGAGAATAGCGCGGATAACATCCGCGCTCAAAGATCCCTTATTTTTGGCATAATATGTTTGACGCGTTTAAGACGTTATCTGCCAATAATTGGTTCTAAATATTCCACTTTAAGTTTATTTTTCTGTTCACTACCATTCTGTTAAAATTATCTTCATATTTTGCTATATCCTCTGAAGTTGACATCTTTTCTGCTGAAAACCCATTCTTGAGCCAACTTATTTCTAACCCGAGCGATAGCAAGAGCAGCTTGATATCCTCTTATGGTATTTTCACTCTTCCAGTACTCTTCTTCTGTTAATCCTTGTCCTCTAAGGATTTCCTGCCAATTTTTCTCTGATTCTTCATATCTGAAACATATATTCTAATGTCTCAGTGCGATCTGGGTATGAATTATATTTTTTTGCTTCAATTAAAAGAACTCTATCATCAACAACTTTTTCCATTACTTCCTGGAAAGATGGTTCTCTGTCATACAATGCTGTCAGAAATATTTTTTTGCCTCTAACTCTTGTTGGGTTATTTCTTCTCCATCTAGGATAGTGTTGCATAAACCCTGTTTTTTTTGAGCTCACAGCCACTTATTAAATTTCAAAAACCATGTATAGGCATATTATGGTAACAATATCGACCGGATCCTATAAACAGGCCTTCATTCAAAGGTATTTGCCCTTCTGTTTCCCCCTATTACCTCTTTTTGAGCAGACTAACCCTATGTGGCTAGAGGGAGGGGAGACTTGGTATCGTCCAAGGTCTGCGGGGACAGGACAAATTAGTTCAACCTGGCGCTTTTCCATCTCTTCTCTGTTTTGGCCTGTACCGTAAGCCATGTCACACAAGACTGTATCCGGCTTTCGCTCTTCGGGCTGTTCGTCTACTAACGCAGCGGCTGCTTGGGAGTCATGAATATTGCCTGGTGTGACTTCGATTTCGGTAATGAAGTTATTATCTATTTCCATGGCGGTATGGGTTTTGTACCCGTCAAATCTGCGGGAAGTGGATTTGCGGCCATGGCGCATCTCCGGGTCATTGGCGGAAATGATCCGGTCTTTGGCTACTCCTTGTTTCATTTTGACTGTGCCGTCTTTTTGTTGCTCTATATCCTGGATGGCTACCGTGGCTAAAATATCTCTTAATTCTTGTTCTTTAGGGGTAAGTTTCAGCTTGTCTGCTGTCTCAACTATCTGCAAGGCGTCCTGGCACAATTCATTGAGTAGTTTATTGCGCTCGGCGGGATCTTCCCAGTTAATCTTTGGTTTGGTCCTGCTCTGATAATCAAGGTTTAAGGGCTTTGGCAATAGCAAAGTCAGGTCTAAGCGTTTGCTTGTGGTTTTTAGAAGTTTTCTGACAGCCATCCGGATTAGGGTGTAGGTATCCTGCAGCGCGCCGGCTCCCAGTACGTAGGTTGAATCCATTATTTGTTTGGCGCAATTGCCGGGGAGCAGGCCTTTGGCTATGGCCGCTTCCAGGATCTCTTCAAAGTCGGTGCGTTCTTTCTGATGTAACAATAGTCTTGCCCGGAACCTGGACAGGGCGCTGTAGTTAAAGCCGGATTCTGCGATGGAAATGCCCAGAGCCATTTTCCAGCGCAAGTCGTAACGGGCGCGGTTTTCTGCTTCCCGGTCGGAAACCTTGTCGTAAAATTGCAGTAAAAGCACTTTAATTAAACGGCTCGGTGGTATAGAAGGCCGTCCGGAAAAGGAATAGGCATCGGCAAACAGTTCGTCTTTGAATATCTCGTTTGCCTGGGACAGGCCATAGTAAATACTGTCTTTAGGGACTATGGGCTTTTGCTCCCATGTTTGCAGAGTATCTATATCTGTAAATTTGAGTTGGTCCTTTTTGCGGCCCAGCATTTTAAATTACCACCCTGTATCTTTTAATGTCTTTAATATTCGCCATAATGCTGGGGTTTCCTGCCTTGTAATTGGTTTTTGTTAGATTTTTATGGATTTAGTAGGCTTTTTGAGGGTGTTTTGCAACACTCTCCTAGGAGATGTCTCTACATTGCAGGATCGGATTTATCCGACTAATGTGCAGTTTTAAGCTGTGCGGCTAGAGAATTTTCTCATACGCCTAAGCCGTCCGCCATTCTATCACTCCCAATTTTTGATCAGTACTTCATTTACTTCCCCGCGTCCTGCGGAATTGGAGTTGATAGCTCTTTTGGCTTGAACCGTAATAATCTGAAAACCATTACCGCCAAATATCCTTCTTATAAAATCTGTATCGGAGTTGCTCAACAAGCATTTTATACCACGTTCAGTTAATTCTATGTAAGCATTACGGAGTCGCAATTGCTCGTTTTCATCAAATCCATCCGCCTGATATCCGGTGAAATTCGTATTATCAGGACTATGATAGGGCGGATCAAAATAAACAAACGATTTATTATCCGCGTTTTGTGTCACAGTGGCAAAATCGCCATTTAATATTTCAATTTCATTGTTTTGCAGATAGTTATGAACTGCCCGTAAAACAGTTTCTTCACATATAGCAGGGTTTTTATATCTGCCGTACGGGACATTAAAAAGGCCCTGAGAATTTACACGATATAAGCCGTTGTAACAAGTTTTATTCAAAAATATCAGGCGCGCAGCCTTTTGAATGTCGCTCAGGCTTTGAAAAAAGATAGGGTCTCTGTCCTGTGCGCGCACTTCATAATAATATTCTTCGCTATTATTCTTTTGATGAACACGCATAGCGTCAATAAGTTCTTCAATATGATTTCGACAGGTAGATAATAGTTTTATCCATTACTTTTTTGCAATCATTCCAAACTGAAGACAAGTTTTGCTTGTTTTCATAATCAATTGTGTGATGATATCGATGAGTTGCTGTGTTACATGAAACAGATATG
>JAQVLS010000029.1 GCA_028704035.1 Desulfotomaculaceae bacterium
AGATGTCGGAAATACACGGGCTTTATCCAACCACCCAGCTTATAAATCTATATCTGGACACGAAATCTCATTCAAGGCAGGCGGCTCTGCCCCTTGCCGCCATCCACGAGGGTGAGTTTGAATCGGCCAAACCCGGGCTACCAGCGGGCGGCACGGGCCGGTACCTGGCGGGTGAAGTCCCTGTGGCCGCTAAAAGTAAAGTACAGTTCATCGGTACCGCCGTATTCCGGGAAGACAAACTGGTTGGGTTGCTGGACGGGCAAGATACAAGGTATTTCCTGATGCTGACCGGCAATTTCGGGAGCGGGTACATGGGCATCAAAGATCCCCTCGATGAGTCAGGCAATATCGGCCTGCGGGTCCGGCAGGGGCAGAAACCTAAATACAGGACCAGCATTGATGAAGACGGTAACGTGGCTATAAACGTTGAGCTTTTTTTAGAGTCTGAAATAATTGCCGAAAACAGCGCCAACAACTTTGGACAGTTGGATCTTAAACCCATTCTGGAAGAAGCCTTTTCAAAACAAATTGAGCAGGGCTGCCATAACCTGATCAAGCGCACCCAGGACGAGTTACGTTCAGATGCTTTTGGTTTTGGTGATAAAGTAAAACACCTGTTTTTAACAGAACAGTCGTGGGAGGAGTACAAGTGGCTGGAATGTTACCCGGAAGCACAGGTGAATGTCAGTGTCCGTTCCAAGATCAGGCGGACCGGCCTGCTGCTGAAAAGAATTCCCACCGCGAAGGAGTGACCTGAAAAGTGAAATGGCTGATGCTTCTCCCCCCTCTCGCCGTTGCTTACTATACCTATACCTATGGCCGCTGGGCGCTGGGAAAGGGGAACAAGCGGGGCGGCATTGGGGTTTTTATCCTGGCTGCCTTTGTCCTGTCCATGTCTGTGTACGGCATATTTTTCACTGCGCCTTACTAAGCACAAAACCATCCCTCTATCTCATATGAGACCGGGGGATGGTCTTTTTGTGTTGTTAACCTTATTGTTTACCGACATTCACCTCCTTTGTTTCTATTCTGGTCTGGTTATATTCTTTTATACTTTTCCTCATTAATAATCCGGTAAAAATCCATGACATTACTGTGGAAACCATCCATGCCGTCTTTAATATTTTTCACTGTCATCCGGGTTGTCTGGGCAACCGATTGTAAATTTTCCAAATGCTTATCCGCTTCAGGTATAATTGCCATTGAGATTATCAAAGGATAAAGCAAGCGTATCATTTTTTGCCACCCCTTCTATGCATGGTAATGTCTTAAATCTCCTTCTTTATAAGTTATGTTCTACAACCGGCAAAGGTAACCAAAGACAAAATTTTAATGCGTAAAATTTACAGCATCATAGATCAGGGTATTTATTTACCCGTATTACAGCCGCTGTCAATGTTATTTAATTCACCGGCTCTCTCGATCAACTGCGGGCTGCAAATAATTAAAAATGTCACTGGTCAGGTGAAAAACCGTATTCAATTTTTTACTGTCAACCCGCACATAATATCCGAATAAATATCAAAAAATTCCCTGCTTCTACCATTGCCCTTTTGCTAAAAGCTGTGATATATGTATTTAAGGGTAGAAAATGTTTTATGAAAAGGAAAAGGCACATGATTATTGACGCGCACACACACATTTACCCCGACCACGTGGCGGGAAAAGCAGTAAGCACAATTTTGGGAAATACCAATGGACAAGTAGACGCACATACAGACGGTACCTTTGCAAATTTACTTTCCTCTATGGAAACGGCAGAGATCGACCTGTCTATCGTGCTGACTGTCGCTACATCGCCTTTACAGGGCTTGGGCATACTCAAATGGCTGAACCAGATAATTGAGAGTACCCCGCGGATAATTTACTTCGGTTCGGTCCACCCCGATGACTCAAATAATAAAAATATTATTCGCGAAATGGCAGGAATGGGATTACAGGGTCTTAAATTTCACCCGGCTTATCAGGGTTTCCCGGCTGACGCCGCAGAAGCTTATAAAGTTTATGAAGAGGCCGTTAGAAATGATTTAATACTGTATTTTCATTCGGGTTTCGATATGAGCATGCCGGATTCAGATTTCGCGTCAATTGACCGGTTCGCCAGGGTACTGAGAGATTTCACAGGCGCAAAAATAATAATGGCCCATGCGGGTGGAGACGGCGAGTGGGATAAAGTGCTAAATTTGTACGGGGATAAAAAATGTTATTACGACACATCATTCGTACTGAAAAAAATGGTGCAGGACGAGAACGCCATAGCACTGTACAGGGAAAATGAAGATAATTTCATCTTCGGTACGGACAGCCCCTGGCGGGATCAAAAAAAATACGTAGACTTTCTTCGGAAGACGGATTTTTTTACCCAGGAACAGAAAGACAAGCTCTTTTATAAAAACATATTGAAATTAATTAAAATTTAATGCTGCAGTTTAGTCCAGCCTTTTTATCTTAACTACATACTCTTTTATATCACCATCTGCAAATTCTTCATCTGCAACATTACCTTTTTCATCATTTTTTTCTTCTTCTCCATTTTCATCATCGTCGTCGTCCTCATCCACGTCCGCCCATAAGGCGAGCATCGCCGAGACTACGGCACATTCATTAATATAATTGTCCCACCAGGCACATTGTTCCTTTCTGCAATCGGCTTTAGCTACCGGACAAAATTTGGTTCCTTCCATTTTTATAACCATTCCTTTCGCTCAGGGCACAACTATTCAATAGTCTCATGTTTTCGCCCATATCCATAAATATCCTGCCTGATACCGGGCCTATTAGTAACATAAACAAGAAACCTTCCTCCAAAGAGGAAGGTTTCTATCTTAAGAGCCCGTAATGACCTACGCTCCAGCCATTATGCATCCCTACGCAGCCTACGACATTCTTTCGACTGTCATAGACCATTTACGGAACCCATAATGACCTTTGCTCGACTATCATGGATATCTAGGAAGCCTACAGCAATCTTTCGACTGTTACAGACCTCAGGCTAAAGAAAATCAGCATCCGACACCCATGATAATCTTAGCTCGACCAATAGATATCCCTTACGCCCCCTACAGCAATCGTTCGGACTGCTGCAGAACCTGCCGAAACACCTACCAGTCCACCCGCCGACTATTATACAGAGCCATTTGAACCTATAACAGTCTAGGCCATTACGCACCCTAGTGATAATATTTTGCCCGGTTAAATAGATTTAATTCAACAAACTAAAAAGTTTTTTTATCAATTTTTCTTTTTATTTCCGCCTCAAAGCCTCTGCCGGAAGGATCATAAAATGTTTTACCGGCCATGTTATCCGGCAGGTAGGCCTGCTTGATAAAAGCATCCGGATAATCATGCGGGTATTTATAGCCCCGGCCGGCTCCCAGTTCTGCCGCTCCTTTATAGCCGGTTCCCCTTAAATGAGGCGGCACCGGTTCCGTTCTTTCTTTTTCAACGGCTGACATAGCCGCGTCGATGCCTCTGATCACCGCATTGCTTTTGGGAGCGACCGCAATATAGAGAGCAGCTTCGGCCAGTATGATCCGGGCTTCGGGCATGCCGATCCTTTCTACTGCCTGGGCGGCGGCGGCAGCCACTACTAGCGCCTGCGGGTCTGCCAGGCCGACGTCCTCAGCCGCGTGGATCATAATCCGACGGCTGATAAACGCGGGATCTTCCCCGGCATACAGCATCCTGGCCAACCAGTAAAGGGCGGCATGCGGATCGGAACCCCGCATACTTTTGATAAATGCGGATATCACGTCATAATGTTCATCCGCCCGATCATACTTGAGAACCCGCTTCTGAACAGCTTCTTCCACGACTGTCAGCGATATAAGCCTCTTTCCTGCAGCATCCGGCGGAGCGGTAAGAACAGCCAGCTCAAGGGCGTTCAAAGCAGCCCTGGCATCACCGTTGGCAACGTCGGCAAGATGTTCCAGCGCTTCCGGGGAAAATTCGGACTGAAAGCTTCCCAAACCTTTTTCCTCGTCCCCCAGCGCTCTTAAAAGTATCTTTAGCAGGGCTTCCCGGGACAGAAGCTCAAAGCGGTAAAGCTGCGAACGGGAAAGCAGCGGGCGGTTTATAGTAAACATGGGGTTTTCCGTAGTAGAGCCGATCAGAGTAATCAGGCCGTTTTCCACAAAAGGCAGCAGAGCATCTTGCTGAGCCTTATTAAAGCGGTGAATCTCATCAATGAAAAGGATTGTTTTTTCGTCATAAAGAGAACGGCTTCCCCTGGCTTCTTCTACCACCCGCCTGATATCAGCAACGCCGGCCATCACGGCATTTATCGTTTCAAACCGGGATTTAGTCATGCCGGCTATTATTCTGGCCAGTGTGGTTTTACCGGTGCCGGGCGGCCCAAAAAAAATAACTGATTGCAGATTGTCCGCTTCTATCGATTTTCTGAGCAGCGTTCCGCCGCCTACAACCCCGGCCTGTCCGGCAAATTCATCCAGGGTTTGCGGCCTCATCCGCAAAGCTAGCGGCGCGGTTTTCACTATTTTTTTCTCCATAGCTTGCTCAAACAAATTCACCGGCACACCTCCTATTTAAGGGTCTTTGGGATTCCCCCGCTCCGGCGCGTAAAAAAAAGCACGTGTAAACGCGCTTTTCCCATACTGTCCTACAAATAATTAGTTATGAAACTGCTTAGTTCATCTTTAGTTTTATAACCGATAGAACGGTCCAATTCCTCACCGTCCTTAAACAGCACTATTGTAGGTATGCTTATAACGCCAAAAGCAGACGGCATGGCCTGGTTGGCGTCAACGTTCAGTTTGCCCACCATAATTTTACCATCAAACTGCTCGGCTATTTCTTCAATAACAGGGGCAATCATTTTACAGGGACCGCACCAATCCGCCCAAAAATCAACCAGGACCGGTACTTTCGCTTCGCCCATAACCTGTTTAAAATTGTCGTCGTTAATTTCAATTACCTTTTTGCCGGCCAAAAAACTATCCCCTTTCATGTTTATTTATTTTTGGTTGTCCATTTATGTATTAACATAAGGCAATTTTAGGAAAATAAACTAATATTACAAACAAATTATAATCTCCTTTAAAACCCTTTGTCAATGTAATAAAAGTTTACTGAGTTTCGTTATCTATGTCATCCTGAAAAAACTAAAGGTTTTCAGTTTAGCGCCAATAAAAACACTGAAAACCATTGCCGATTAGGCTTATTAAGACCCCACAATGCCGTGCCCACCAAAAGTTTGAACCTGCTCTCACAGGTGGGTGCCCGCCTGGGTGATTTATGTTTCCTCAATAAAGAGGCGTGCAAGCCACATCCAGAGTCGAAGCTCCCTTTTCTAAGGTGTTGGAACAAAACTTCAGGGCAGACCACGCACACAGCAGGGCGTTTATTACTTAATTTATGTTACCACAACGAAACGATTTTTACAAGTGCGCGCCGCTGACTTCTACAGCCATGTTAATGACCAGATTATACCTTTTTAAAATCTGTTTTAATATGCAGTTCTTTCAGCTGTTTGAAAGCAACCGGACCAGGCGCCTGGGTCAACAGGCAGGTGGCGCTCTGGGTTTTGGGGAAAGCGATGACGTCCCTGATCGTTTTCTTTCCCGCCAGCAGCATGAGCAAACGGTCAAAGCCGATGGCTATGCCTCCATGCGGCGGTGTGCCGTATTCGAAGGCTTCCAGCATAAATCCGAATTTATCTGCAATTTCCTCGCTGCTGACGCCGATGATGTTAAACATCTTCTCCTGGATATCCCGGCGGTGGATCCTGATGCTGCCACCGCCGACCTCCACCCCGTTGAGCACTAGGTCATAGGCCTTGGCCCGCACCTGTCCCGGCTCGCTTTCCAGCAGCGGCAGGTCATCCTCCCGCGGCGCGGTAAACGGGTGGTGCATGGCCTGGTAGCGCCCTTCCTCCTGATCATACTCCAACAGGGGGAAATCCACCACCCAGAGAAAGTGGTAGAGACCGTCGGGAATTAAACCAAGACGCTCAGCCAGGTGCTGTCGCAGCGCCCCAAGGGAGGCGGCCACTACGTTCGGCTTGTCGGCAACAAAAAGCAGCAGATCGCCCGGCTTAGCTCCTAACCTGGACATAATCTGCGCAAGTTCCTGCTTGGTAAAGAACTTGGCGATGACTGACTTGACGCCTTCATCAGTGACGATGAAATAGGCCAGCCCCTTGGCTTTATAAATGGCCGCGAAGGCAGTCAGGTCGTCGATCTCCTTCCGGCTGAAAGAAGCGCAGCCTTTGGCGTTGATCCCTTTAACCCGCCCGCCGGCAGCGGCGACGGAAGCAAAAACTTTAAAACCGCAGCCCGCGGCTATATCGGTAATGTCTTTTAACTCCAGGCCGAAGCGGGTATCCGGCTTGTCCGAGCCGTAGCGATCCATCGCCTCGCTGTATGTAATGAGGGGGAAATGGCCTGCCACATCAAGTCCAGTAGTCTCCAGGCACATTCTTTTGATCAGGCCTTCTGTGAGTTCCAGCACATTGTCCACGTCCGTGAAGGACATTTCAATGTCGATCTGGGTAAACTCGGGCTGGCGGTCGGCCCGCAAGTCTTCGTCCCGAAAACAGCGTACGATCTGAAAGTATTTGTCCAGACCGGCTACCATCAGGATCTGCTTGAAAAGCTGCGGCGACTGGGGCAGGGCGTAAAATTTGCCCGGGTTTAGCCTGCTCGGCACCAGGTAGTCCCTGGCCCCCTCCGGCGTGCTCTTGGTCAGCACGGGCGTTTCAATTTCCAGGAAACCGTTCTCATCCAGATAATCGCGGGCCGACTTGGCTGCCCGGTGCCTGAGGATAAGCGCCTCCTGCATCTCAGGCCGGCGCAGGTCCAGATAGCGGTAGCGCAGCCGGAGGTTTTCATCTACATCGATACCGTCTTCAATATAAAATGGTGGCGTCTTGGCCCGGTTCAGCACAAGCAGTTCATGGGCCGTCACGTCCACCTGTCCCGTAGCCAGGTTGGGATTGGCCGTTCCCGCCGGACGTTCCCTTACTGTTCCTTCTATGCAGATAACGTATTCGCTGCGCACGCCTTCGGCCTTTTCAAAAGCATCCTTTTGAAAATCCGGGCTGAACACCACCTGAATCAGACCGGTCCTGTCGCGCAGGTCGATAAAAATCAAACCGCCGTGGTCGCGACGCGTCTGTATCCATCCCATCAGCACCACCTGCGCGCCTACATCCCCGCTTCGCAGGTCGCCGCAGTAGTGGCTCCGTTTTCTGTCACCTAAAAAGTCCATCCTGTTGGCCCCCTTCTTAAAATTGCTGAACATATCTCAGGTTATTGTCGGAAAATCCATAGTTGAATTTCATCCGCCCCTGATGAGTATTTATTTTTTCCGTTGCAGATATCCAATAATATCTGCAAATATTACTGTTTCCTGCTTTCCCGCGCCCATGTCCCGCACCAGGACGGCGCCCCGCGCCAGTTCCTCCGCGCCGATAATTACTGCAAAACGGGCTCCGGATTTCCCGGCATATTTCATCTGCGCTTTCAGGCTGCGTCCCAGGTAATCCTTGTCCGCCGAGATACCGGCAGCGCGCAGGCTGAACAGCAGTTTATAAGCCATCTCTGCTGCCTCCGTGCCGGCTGTAACCACAAACACATCTGACCTGGCAGAAGTGTCAATGGTAATACCCTGCCGCTCCATTGTCAGGATGATCCGCTCCATACCAAGCGCGTAGCCCACACCGGGAGTGAAAGGCCCGCCGCAAATCTCAACCAGCCCGTTATAACGGCCGCCGCCGCCGATGGAACTCTGGGCGCCGATATCCCTGGCCATAATTTCAAACGCGGTATGCGTGTAGTAATCCAGCCCCCGGACCAGCCGCCGGTCTATAACATAAGCAATATTCAAAAGATCAAGGTGTTTTTTCACCCGGGCAAAATGGTCTGCGCAGTCCGGGCAGAGGCAGTCGAGCGTCGACGGGGCGCCTGAGCCAGCTTCCGCGCAGCGCTGTTCTTTGCAGTCCAGAATGCGTAAGGGATTTTTTTCAAACCTTTCCTGGCAGTTTCTGCAAAGGACGCCCAAGTTGGGCTGAAAATAATTTTTCAACTCACGGCGCTGTACCGGCCGGCATACCGGACAGCCGACACTGTTGATATGCAGCTCCAGGTTCTGCAGTCCCAGCCTGCTGTAAAAATCCATAGCCATCGCGATTACTTCGGAGTCTACGGCCGGGTCGTTAGTACCGAAAACCTCTACCCCCAACTGGTGAAACTGCCGGAAGCGCCCGGCCTGGGGCCTGTCGTAGCGAAACATCGGCCCGCTGTAAGAAAGCTTAACCGGCTGCGGTCCGGCATATAATTTATTTTCCAGGTAGGCTCTTACTGCGGGAGCAGTGTTTTCCGGCCTGAGCGTAATGCTCCGGCCGCCCCGGTCCGTGAAGGTATACATTTCTTTCTCCACTATATCGGTGGTATCGCCGACACCGCGCTGGAACAGCTCGGTATGTTCAAATACAGGCGTCCGGATCTCGTTATAACCATAATGGGCACAAATCTTGAAAAACTGATTTTCCACCCAGCGCCATTTTTCTACTTCTTCCGGGATAATGTCATTAGTGCCGCGAGGGCGTGTTGTAAGCATCTAAATCCTCCTTAACAAAACAAAAACCCGGTCCATGCATCAAGCACAGCCAGGGACGGATATTTCTACCCGCGGTGCCACCCTTTTTCGGAAAAATGTGTTTTTCCCTTGATGCCTGTAACGGAGGCTGCCGGGCCGGCCTACTTGTGCTGATCACTTTCGGGGGCCGCTCCCGGGTGTTGTTCAACGCCTGTTTACGAGGAAGGCTTTCAGTCGGGGCCTTCCCTTCCTGTCGTATACCAGGTGCGTTTACTTTTCCCGGTCATCGTTTTTTAAAGATAGAGGAACTCTGAACATCATTTTATGAAAAATTTAATTTTTTGTCAATTCATTGCAAATAGTATAATATTGTTCGCGAGGTGATTTGACAATGATCACAAAAAAACTGCTCGACCGGATTAATGAATTGGCCCGCAAACAGAGAGAAAGCGGACTGACGGAAAAGGAAAAAGAGGAACAAAACCAGCTCCGCCAAGTTTACCTGGCGGGTATCCGCTCCCAGGTCGTTACAGCGCTGGAATCAGCCGGCTGCAAACCAAAAGCAAAAAATGACAGTGTCTGCAGCTGCCCGGACTGTGACCATAAGCACTAAAATCCAGGCAGGTGTTACCGCTGGTTATACAAGCAAATTACAGCATCATAAGTAATGGGTTGTTTCTTTTTTCCATACCTATTTGTGAACCGGGGCCGTGGCCGGGGTATATTTTGGTTTCCGGCGGGAATACAAGCAGCCTGGTTTGAATAGATGCCATCAGCCGGTCAAATCCTCCCGGGGAATCCACGCTCCCTACTGAGCCGGCAAACAGGGTATCCCCCGTGAAAACAATATCCGGCGCGGCTTTTAAGCAGATACTGCCGCTGGAGTGGCCCGGTGTATGAATAACTTCCAACGTTAATGTGCCTGCTTCTATTTTGTCACCATCCTGCAGCAGGCGGTCGGCAGGAACTTCGACAGATCTAAAAGTATCACTGTACGACAGTTCTTTGATGGATTCAGCCATTTCGTCGACCTCGTCGGCATGGAGCATCACCGGCGCCCGGGTGGCGTCCCGCACCTCCTCCAGCGCTCCAACATGGTCAACATGACCATGCGTCAGGACGATGGCTTTAATACGCAAGCCCAGCTCTTCGACCTTTTCCAGGATCCTCTGGCCATCTCCGGCCGGATCCACAATTATACCTTCTTTGGTTTCCTCACAGCCGATAACATAACAATTGGTCACGTTTAACAATAATGTCCTTATAATCACCCTAATACTGGAACCTCCATTTACTATTCTTTAATTTTTGTCCTATTTCAACGGTTTACGCTGCCGGGAGCACCGGCAGCCACCTTGAATTCAGTTTTCCCCACCCGTACGCAAAAATGCCTCCGGTTTTTGAGCAGGTCTGCTCCCGGCTTTATTTACCTGAGGAACGGGTTAAATTTCTTTTCCTCGCCTATGGTTGAACTGGGACCGTGGCCGGGGTAGACCTTGGCTCCGTCCGGGAATACAAGAAGCCTGGTTTTGATTGACGATATTAGCTGGTTATGGTTCCCGCCGGGGAAATCAGAGCGCCCGATAGAGCCGGCGAACAATGTGTCCCCCGTAATTATGATATCGGGTGAGCATTTTATGCTGATACCACCCCTGGTATGACCTGGTGTATGGATCACTTCCAATGTGATTTTGCCTACTTGTATTTTGTCATTGTCCTGCAGCAGGCGGTCGGCCGCCTTTGTGGATATATTCGAGCCAACATAAACCGACAGGTTTTTGCCGGCGTCTGTCAACTGCGCAGCATCCTCGGCGTGGATCATCACCGGCGCGCTGGTTGCTTCCCGCACATCGGACAGCGCCCCGATATGGTCAATATGACCGTGAGTAAGGACAATAGCGACAATCTTCAGGTCCAGTTCTTCAACCTTTTTCAGTATCCTTTTGGCATCTGCGCCGGGATCTACGATAACACCCTCCCTGGTTTCCTCACAACCGATGATATAACAGTTTGAATCCATCATGCCTACTGATAGTCCTCGAAAAATCATTGATTCACAACACCCTCCATTTGCTAGAAATTTTTCTTGCTGTCAAGCAGCAGGGTAACCGGCCCATCGTTGATAATTTCAACTTCCATATGCTCACGAAAACATCCGGTGGATACCTTTAAACCCAATTTTTTCAGTTCATCAACAAAGATCTCATAGAGTTCACGTGCCATGTCCGGCGGCGCTGCTGCAGAAAAACCCGGCCGCCTCCCCTTGCGGCAGTCACCGTAAAGTGTAAACTGAGATACTGCCAGCACTGCCCCTCCGGTTTCTAAAACAGAAAGATTCATCTTTCCCGCTTCGTCTTCAAACAGGCGCAGGCGCGCAATTTTTTCGGCTAGGTAAGCAGCGTCACGACTGGTGTCGCCCTGGCCTACACCGAGCAGTGCCACAAGCCCGCAATCTATTTCGCTTATTAACCTGTTTTCCACCTTAACTGAACCACGGCGGACTCTCTGCACCACTAACCGCAAATATTTCGCCTCCCGGTCAGTTAAGCAGGCCCGGCGGCCGGGAACCAAAACTGACCCGCCTGACGTCATAGACGTCTTTAACCCGCTTTATTCTGTTCATTATATGTTCCAACTGCTCCAGTCCCTTCATTTCCAGCACCATTTCCAGCACCGCTCCCCCGTCCTTCTTGCCCCTGGCGGTAACCCAGTTGGCGCTGATTTTCATTTCCAGCAGGATAGACATTACATCGCTTAAAAAGCCTGCCCGGTCCATCCCGGTTGCCTCCAGTTTAACCTGAAACGGCTCTGTAAACTCCTTATCCCAGGCTACCTCGACCAGCCGTTCCCTTTCATAATCCTGAAAGGCAATAATATTCCTGCAGTCGCTACGATGGATTGACACACCCCTGCCGCGAGTAACGTAGCCGGTGATTGGATCCCCCGGCACCGGATTGCAGCAGTGTGAAAGTCTGATCAGGAGGTTGTCAATACCCTTGACCCGGATCCCCCGGGTGGGCTTACCCCATCCGGCGGTTGGCCTGTTATCGCCGATTAAAGCCTGGGCTTCCTCAGCTAGCGTGCCTTTCTTCTCAGTTTTGGCTTCTTCCATTTTAATCTTGCTCAGAATATTGCCGGTTGTGATTTGACCGACGCCGATCGCTGCATATAGATCATCAAGGCTTACAACATTATACCTCTTACCTATTTCTAACAGTTTGTCGCCTTTGAGCAATTCAGGGTCAAATCCCTGTTTTTTACCCTCCCGCTCCAGGCTTTCCTTACCTTTGAGGATATTTTCATCTCTTTGTTCTTTCTTAAACCACTGCCTGATCTTCAATTACCAAGAAATAACAAAAGATGGCTTCTAGTTACTGCTGGGAGAATTACCAGTCTCCCTGAAAGTGGCCCTTGCGATCATGAAGAAGTTGAGCGTTTTCAAGGCTTAGTAGGCAGATTAGT
>JAQVLS010000030.1 GCA_028704035.1 Desulfotomaculaceae bacterium
CCGATTGGCCTTGAGCATGTCGCTGCCCATTGGGCTGCGACAGGGGATAAAAGGAAGACCAATAGATCCTGCTTTAAACCGGGCGGACATATTGTAGTTACTCCAGTCTTCTATTTCAACAAGGGAATTTTCAGTTAGATAACGCAGGAGCGGGGAGATGCCAAAAGCTTCATGCGCCAGATAGGCAAGCTCCATTCTCTTTATGCTGTTTTTGCTGTCCTCCAAGCACATGGCCCCACATAGGTATTCGGCGGCAATGCCGGCTGACTGAAAGGATAGGGTCAGATTTTTCCTGCCCTGCCTGATAATCTCGTGTACAATAGCGATGGGCTGCCTGGCGTCGACAAAACCTGCTACACCGAGGTTGTCTCCATCTTTTACATACTTTTGTACCGCTTCTTTCAGGCTTATTCTTTTGTCTCTTTTTGATTTGTCCTTGTTCGCCAAAAATTGCCTGGCTTCATCGGGTGATAGACCTGTCCAGTTCATATTCACTCTCCTTTGCGGTTTCAAAATCCAAGTATTAGATTTTTGGATTACCCCCCCCGTCGACTATTCGGGAGGCAGTCACTGTCTTTTTTTGTTAGTTCCCCAGCTTTTGTTTCAATTGCCTGGAGTCAGGTTCTAATGCAGGCAATTGTTCCATAAAATTTTAAAGCTGTTGAAGTGACTGACAGAAACCTTTTCCTTTCACTGTTTCTAGTTTTTTTCTATAAAAATTTATACCCCCTTAAAAATTAATTTTATTGTACCTATAATTCCTATTCTATTGTTCAAAGGGACAGTAGGCTTTGTACTAAAGTACTAGTACCAATTAAGTTGAAAGTAGCCATAATTTGAAACATTCAGAATAATAGTGCTGTATTATTATAATCTTTAGTTATATTAGCATGCGCATAAAGTATATTCTTTTATAGGTTTTTAAATTATTGTCTTATAGATACATATTTAACATGTATCAAAGGACTAGTACAACCGCACATTGTTGGGAGGATAAAATGCAGATAATATTATGGAAAACGTAGTATTCAAATTTTATATAAGTAACTATAGATTTCCGTCTTCAGCTAAATTAGTAATAAAGGTGGTGATTATTGGCATTCTGACTCCGTTTTATTAGAAAAGCTGTCTAAAGAAATATTTATTAAGGGAGGTAAAAAATTAATGAATAGTGCAAGTTCCAAGATTAAGAACATATCAAGTTTGGAGTATAAAGAGAAAAAGCTTGAATACTGGGGCCCGACCCCGGATGAATCAAGGAAGCTTATGGTTAACAAGTCGCACGCCCTCAAAGACAAGACCATGACTTTGAAGGATGCCGTCGCCAAACACATTAGGAACGGCATCAACCTGGGCATTGGGGGTTTTGTAAACACTAGGGTTCCGGTTTCTATTATTCATGAAATTATTAGGCACGGGGCTACAGACCTGACCCTTTCCTTCCAGTCAAATTCCATATGTCCGGAATTGCTGGCAGGGGCCATGATCCTGGATCCCGACCGTGTTTCTATAAGGCGCGTGGAGCTTGCCTGGTGGGGATATGAAATTATTGGCATTGCACCGATGCTTCGCCACCTGGCCACAAACGGTATCATTGAAATGGATGATTACACCAACTACGGGATGTCCGTGCGGTTTAAAGCCGCGTCAATGGGGATACCTTTCATTCCGGTCAGAGATCATGGCGGCTCGGATATGGAGCTGGTCAACAGGGGTAAAATGATTGAATGCCCGTTTACCGGCAAAAATGTCTACCTGCTCCCGGCCTGTCATCCCGACGTGGGTATTGTCCACACTACTGCTGCGGATATGTACGGAAACGCCCGGATTTTTGGGGCATACTGCACCTGCCCGGAAATAGCCATGGCCGCCAACACTACGATTATGACCACTGAAAAAATAATAGACACTGAAAGCATCAGGTCCTATCCGAACCTCACCGAGATCCCGTTCCCAGTGGTGGATACTGTTACTGAAGTACCATATGGGGCTTATCCGGGAGCCAGCTACGGAGGCTACTGGTTTGATATGGACCACCTTAAAATGTTCAGGAGCATCTGTGAAGACTTCCGCAAGACCGGCAGCAAAGACGCACTGAAAAAATATTATGATGAGTACATTTTTGGCTGTGAAAATCATGATGACTTCATCGATAAAATTGGTTATAAAACCATTAAGAAACTTAGGGATTTGGACGGTGGCCAACCAATTATCTTAACCTAGCCAGTAGTTTAATTAACATAATTATTATACTAAGGAGGTAAAAAAATGTCTGAATATACGCCATTTGAAATGATAGCCTATACCGGCTCTAGAATTCTCGAAGACGAGAAGATAGTATTTGTTGGCACCGGACTGCCGATTATCGCGGCGATGCATGCGCAGCTTACCCATGCCCCCAACCTTTACATGATTTATGAAGCGGGTTCTCTCGCTCCTATTCTGGATATGGGGATGCCGTTATCTGTAGGTGACACCAGGGCTGCCCGTAAAGCCTGTTATCTCAAAGGTTTGTGCGGCGCTTTCGAGCTAACCCAGAGGGGCTGTGCGGACTATGCCTTCATCGGCGGCGCCCAGGTTGATATATATGGAAATATCTGTTCGACTATTGAAGGACAGAATTATGACAAACCCGGCATCCGTTTCCCGGGAAGCGGCGGCGCCGGCGCTATGGCGGCCAACTGCGAAAAAACCATCGCTATTATGGCCCTGGAAAAGAGGAGATTTGTTAAAAAGCTTGACTTTGTAACCAGTATCGGCTTCGGCGATGGGTCGCCTGATTACAGAGATAAGGCCGGCGTTTTGGGATCGGGCCCGTATAGGATTATTACCAACCAGGCGCTGTTTGGTTTTGATGAGGAGACAAGAAGGATGATGCTACTAGAGGTAAAACCGGGCCGCACTCCGGCTGACATACAGGATCTGGTTGATTTTGAACTAATTATTCCGCCGGATGTTAAGGATATGGTTGAGCCTACAGATGAAGACCTCAGGCTGCTCAGGGATGTTATTGACGCCGAGGGCTATTTCCTGAAGAGAGTCATTAAAAAATAATTAAAATTACTCCGGGAGGTGTTGATATAGGCTTATAGGTTATAAAAAAAGCCCTTAAACCGGGCTTGAGGCTAAAAAAGAAAAACTACCCCCTACTTAACTGCGCCTGGGCAAAGGGCGCAGTTTTTTTGCTATTTCGGGCCGGTATCTACCAATCTTTCCTGGATGGCCAGGACAGCTGCCTGGGTGCGGTCGTTTACGTCCAGCTTGATTAGAATACTGCTGACATGAGCCTTCACGGTACGCAGGGTAATATTTAATTTGCTTGCGATCTCCTTATTGCTGTTACCGTTTACAATTAGTTGCAGGACTTCTTTTTCTCGCAACGTCAGCAAGGAAGGATCTTTGGGGACCTGGTAGTGTGGTGTGCCCTGTACCAGGTTTACTAAAAGGTCATTAGCAATGGCGGTATCAACAAAATAGCGGCCCTCAGCAACGCTTTCCACAATCTCTATCAGTTGTTCTGCCGGGCTGTCTTTCAAGACATAAGCTGAGCATCCATCGCGGATCGCCTGAACGACCTTGTCGTGTTGGTTGCTTACGGTCAGAATAATGATCTGAATGTCAGGGCTATTTGCTTTAATCAATCTTGCCGCCCGTATGCCGTCCATTTTAGGCATATTTACATCCATCAGGACCATTGTCGGCTTCAGCCTTTTAATGCAATCTATGGCTTCCTCGCCGTTAGTGGCTTCTCCCACCACGGAAATATCGTGCAGCTCAAAAAGCATCTTCAGGCTACGGCGTACAAGCGGGTCATCATCCACCAGTAATAAGCGGATCTCACTATTAAGGAATTCGTTCATCTGGATCACCGTGCCGGGCTTGATTAAATACTGGCAGGGTAACGATAAATTTTGTGCCCCAGCCCGGTTCGCTTTCTAGTTTAATTGAGCCCCGGTGCGCTTCGATATTCTTTTTGGCTATGGCCAGACCAAGGCCTGTACCGCTTTGTTTGGTAGTGAAAAAAGGTTCAAATATTTTTTGTTGGATCTCCTGGGATATTCCGCTGCCCCAATCCTCAACAATTATAACTACCTGGTCAAAAAAGTGGTCGGTGGATACCCTTATGGTACCGCCGCTTTCAGTAGCCGCAAGGGCATTTAACAACAGGTTGCCGAATATCTCCTTAAGCTTTTCCACATCACCCAGGATGCAGGGAACGGGTTTGTTCAGGGAGGTCTCTATAATAAAATTTTTAATGTTACGCTCTCTATATGCAGATACCAGCTCTTTCAACATTTCGTTCAAGTCGATCTCTTCCAGCCGTAGGTAGGTGTTGCTTGAAAAACGCAGGAGGTCTTCCGCCGTTCTGCTGACCCGGTCCACGGCTTCTTTCACTATTTTAAAATCTTCACCGATATCCATCTTCCAGGCGGATTTCTTTTCAATAGAATAAAGGGATACCCTGATTGAGGTCAGGGGATTTTTAATTTCATGGGCGATAATGGCTGCGGCCCGACCGAGGGATGCCAGTCTTTCCGCCTGTTTTACCTTTTGTTGAAGTACGGTAATTATTTGTTCTTTTTCTTTCAGATCTTCCTCGTAGGTTAGCGAATATTTAACGGCAACACTGATCTGGTTGCAGATTAATTCTAGGATGCGAAGATCTCTTATGGAGAAATCCCCCTTGCTTTCCGGGCGCATTGCATGGATTGTGCCAATGAAGTTGCCGGCTAAAAGGATTGGAGCCCCGATACTGTAAAGTACACCGTCACGCCTGAGAGCGGATTGAAAATATGGAAGTTTTTTTATTTCTTCAGCCGGGAATATATCCGTTGCACGCCAGCCTTTTTTGGTCAGAAGCTGTTTCATAAAGAGGAAGTGGCTGGATATGTTTTCTTTGAATTGTTTTAACAGTCTTTCGCTCAGGCCGATATTTGAGTGGATCGTAACCTTGCCTGTGCTTTCATGGTAAAAAAAGATGCCGCTCTTTGTGTGATGGATTAGTTTTGGCAGGTAGGAATGAACTGACTGCAAGATCTCATCAAGAGCGATGTTTGAGGTAACAATGTTGCTTATTTCCAGGAGTATTTCGAGCTCTTCCAATGTAAATTCTTTATTCAAAACCTCATTGTTGTTTGTCCTGGTGGCAGGCATGAAATCCTCCCTTCATAAAGATATATATTCTATTATAGCAGGTTAGGGTGTATTTAGCACTTTTACAATTAAATTGTTTAGATTATGGGGCAATAAAAATAAGAAGGTTGATTAGTTATAGTAAAAGCCTTGATTACAGGTGTAATTAAAGAGATAATGTCGTAAAATGTGATAGGTTGGAAATTATCTCTCTGAAGGGAGTTGTCATCATTGATTTATCCGTATGAAGGAGTTACCCCGATTATTGACGCAACTGCTTTTATAGCGCCCGGCGCGGTTGTAATCGGGAAAGTGAAAGTGGGGCCGGGGGCAAGTATATGGTATAACTGTGTTGTTCGCGGTGATTATGATTCCATAAAAATAGGGGCCTGCTCAAATATCCAGGACGGCTCAGTCCTGCATGAACACGCAGGGTTTCCACTTTATGTGGGGGATAGGGTAACGGTGGGGCACAGGGCTTTGCTGCACGGCTGTACGGTTGAAGATGACGCCTATATCGGTATGGGGGCGATGATCTTAAACGGCGCCCGCATCGGCGCCGGGGCGGTAGTGGGCGCCGGTTCCCTGGTGCTGCAGGGTCAAGAGGTGCCGCCGGGAACAATTGCTGTGGGAGTGCCGGCAACAATAATCAGGCTTATTGAGGAAAAAGAGATGGATAGGTTCCGGGGCGCTGTGGGGCGGTACCTGAAACTAGCGAAAAAACACAAAAAAATATTAGAAGAAAATGGAGATTAGCAAATAAGTCACACTGGCAAATGCGGCTGTGATTGGTAATGTGATCACCCAGGCCACGAGCATCTGCTGGGCCGTAGACCACCGCACAGAAGAAAAACGCCTGGCCGAGCCTACCCCCATTATAGATGATGATATAACGTGGGTAGTGCTGACCGGCAGTCTGAACAGGGTAGCCAGAATAATAATAGTTGCCGATGAAACATCTGCGGCAAAACCACTGGCCGGTTCCAGTTTAATAATCCTGGTGCCGATGGTCTTAATGATCCGCCACCCGCCCACAGAAGTGCCAAGAGCCATGGCCAGGGCACAAGAGAATTTTACCCAGTTTGGCACGTCCAGGGTGGGTTGAAAGCTACCCGCTACTAGTGCGAAAGTGATAATGCCCATGGATTTTTGAGCGTCGTTGGTACCGTGGCTGAATGCCTGCCAGGCGGCAGTAAAAATTTGCAGGACGCGAAAATTCCTGTTTACCTTACCTGGGTTACTGTTTTTAAAGATTATTCTAATCAGGTTCATAATTATATAACCGATAGCAAAGGCAATCAGCGGGGAAAAAATAAGGGCTTCAAGAATTGTAATGAAACCGGCATAGTTAACCGCCAGGAAACCCTCCGCTGTGATTACCGCGCCGGTTAAAGAACCGATCAGGGCATGAGAAGAACTGCTGGGTATGCCGAAATACCAGGTAATCAGGTTCCAGGAGATAGCTGCTATCAGTGCAGCCCCTACTATGGTAATGCCGTTGTCAAGCACCAACGGGTCTGCTATTTGCCCGCCGATTGTTTGTGCCACCCCGGTAAAGGTCAACGCGCCGAGGAGGTTCATAAGCGCGGAAAAAAGAATAGCTACCCGGGGAGGCAAGGCCTTAGTGGAGATTGAGGTGGCTATTGTGTTTGCTGTGTCGTGAAAACCATTTATAAAGTCAAAACAAAGCGCCAGAAAAACAATAATGGAAATATGGACCATTACAGGATCAAACATTTTAACTCCTCTTATTGGGCGGGATTCATCCCGCTATTCCAATCGGGGACATACCTCCTGCTACAAAGGAATACCCGAACAGGAGGTGTGTCCCCGTTCCGCTAAGAATTACGCATGATGATGCCTTCCAGTATGTTCGCGACGTCTTCACACGCATCCGATACTTCTTCCATCATGGAATAGATTTCTTTTCTTTTGATGATTTCAATCGGGTCGGTAAAATTGGAGAACAGTGTTTTCAGGCTGTCTCTGAGGAGGTCGTCGGCTACATTTTCCAGGTCATTGATTTTATGCGTGTGGCGGGGCATCTCTTTTAATTTCTTATTCGCCAGACAATTTATCGCGTAGGCTATTTCCTGGGTGCACATTTCAATGTTTCTAGCAAAAAGTTTCATAAAGTCATCGGCTTCAGTTACGCTAAAGAGGTCAAAACTCCAAGCGCAAGCTTCCAGCAGATCAAGCACATCGTCAAGTTTTATTGTGAGGTCGAGGATATCCTCGCGGTCTAAAGGCGTGATAAAAGTATTGTTAAGGGCTTTGATTATTTCATGGGTGTACTGGTCTCCCTTCGATTCAATAGACTTTATCCGAATGGCAAATTTTTCAGCGTCTTCAAGGTTATTAAGCTCTTCCCGAAAAATCTTGGAGGCTGTCATTATGTTTTCGACCACTGCAACGAAATATTCAAAAAAAGGGTCTCTTTTTCTATGTAACATAGTTTCACCTCGAAAATTTAGTTTTATATTAGATTTTTCCGACCTGCGGGTTTATTCTTTCATTTTGTACATATTCCCCTGATATCTTACCATACCACGCTTTTATTAATGTTAAATTCGTGTTAAGAAAATCTGCATATGTTAAATTTGTATTAAGATTTATTTAATTCGCGCTATATTAATATTGAGGACTCGGATGAACATGCCCATAGACTTCTGATGCACACGCCAGGCGGGCTTGTCCTCTTCTTTCCGGCAAGATGGAAGAATCGCGGGCAAAGGAACTGGCTCCTGCGGATACTGGACTGGCGACTATCCTATAGACAGCAGCCCGCACGGCGCAGGCCGTCAGTTCAGTTTATCCCGCTACCGTATGGGAGAAGAAAGGAAGAAAAATAGAATAATGAGGGAATAGTGTTATAGAATGACGCAGGCAATTCAATGATTTGTTTCATGGCCGTCATCATGAGCATAATGATCCTCAGCCATATTTTCAAGGCCTATTTTTTTAAAGATAAGGTTTAACCACAGGGCAATAAATCCTAAAATACCTGCGATAAATACAGTAAAATACATACCTGCCCCTATTCCTGTTCCCAAACCGGCTGTAAGCCAGATACTGGCAGCGGTGGTCAACCCGCTTAGATGGTTTTTATCCCTGAAGATTAGTCCGCCCCCGATAAAACCAACCCCTGTCACAATTTGGGCCGCGATCCTGGCTGGATCCATATTGGTCCGGTAGTATGGCGGGCCGCTTAGCTCCTGAAAACCATAAACACCTATAATTGTAAAGAGGGCAGCGCCGAGTCCCACCAGGGCATGAGTCCGCAGCCCGGCCGGTTTATGCTTGAACTTTCTTTCGGTGCCGATAATGGCGCCTATTAAAAATGCAAGAAAAAGTCTTAATGCTATTTCTTTTTCATCAATGGGCAGTATAATATCCCCCTTTAATTTTTATCTATAATATAACATATTAACTTTTTTATATGGTTATACGATCAAAAAATTACAATGTGCACTTGTGTTAATCTGAAGCAACTTATAATAAACAGTAAATTAGCCGGTTAGCGGAAAGGGGACACGAATGGGGATGCACATACATAACAGGATGCCCCTTAAGGGACATCCTGTTTTGGCTTACCGCCCGCCGGCCATGGACCTTTCGGCTCTTTCGATGGCTAACCGGACAAGGTTACCGCAGTCCCTTGACGGGACATTGCCGAAGTAACCTCCGTCCCTGCGCACCACGTCGCCTACACCAAGTTCATCGGCTAATTCGTACTTCAGCCTTTCGGACATAATTCCTCTACGACTTCTGCTCATTAGCCAACCCCCTTATTTGTGGGACGGCAGCCGGTATTATTATTTGTTAAAGAACGTTATTATAAACCTGAGAATTTAAGGGTATAACATAAAAGTATATAACCCTCCTATAATTTAATTAGCTGCTTTAATCCTTGTTTTTTCAGTCAGGTTCAGGCTGCCGTCACGAATAACCAGCTCGTCCGTTGTAAGGCCGCCGGCAATTTCTATATTTTCCTGGTCGCTGATGCCGGTTTTCACCGGACGGTGTTGGATGTGTTTATTGACCACTACCATTACTTCTTTTTGTCCATCCGCCCTGGTGCGTACAGCTTCCCTGGGGAGTACCAGGACATCCTGCCTGGTCATGGTTTCTATAGACACACGCACCTCAAAGCCGGGTTTTAGGTTGGCCGGATCCGGCAGGCTGATAATTATCGGCACGCGGCGCTGGATGACACCGAGGGCCGAGGTTTTTTCTTCAGCCTGCGGGTAGATTTTTTTTACTTCACCCGCCAGTGATTGCTGGCCCAATACCGGGGCTGTTATAGTAACTTTTTGACCGATTTTGATATCTGCCAGATCGTCGCTTAAAATATCAGCTTTAACCTCAAGCTGATCCGGCGCCGCCACATTGACCAGCAGGGCGCCGGGGTTGACTACCTGCTCCTGTTTGACAGGCAGCGTAAGCACAATCCCGTTAGCAGGGCTTTTAATTACCAGCTGCCCCTCCTTGGCGCTGAGCTGCTGCAGCGAGTTGTTCAGACCTGTCCCCTGGGCCAGGGCGCCTTCCAGGGTAGAATTTTGCTCATTTATATTCTGCCGGGCAGTATCAACTCTCAGCCCGGCCTGGTCAAGTTCTACCTGGCCGACTGCTCCTGCCTGAAATAATGCCTCTTTGCGGGCCAGGTTTTCCTGGGCGTCCTTAAGTTCCAGTTGGAGGCGTTCCAGGGCGGCACGGGCGCCGGTGGCGGCAGCCTCTGCCTGGGATATCCGGGAGTTTACGTCACTGATCTGGAGCGCCAGATCGAGGTTCTCCAATACTGCCAGGGTTTGGCCTTTTCCCACGGTCTGGCCTGTTTCCACCGGCACTTCCACCACCCTGGCGCTCTGCGTAGCGTGTATATCGTAATTTATGGCAGCCTGCACATAGCCTGTATCAACCACCGAACGGATGATGCTGCCCTGCCGCGCCTGAACTGTCTCCACTTCTTTGCCGCTGCCGGTATAGGACCAGGCGGCTAGCGCCAGCGTGGCCAGTACTGTCGTAACTACGTAAAATATTTTTTTCCGTTTCAAAAATTTTATACCTCCCTAATCCCTGGTCTTTAATACCTCCACCAGATCCAGTGTTTTCACACCTCTGACCGCCAGCCGGTAGGCGGCCATAATGAAGAGGACCCCGCCCAAAGCCGACAGAACGTATGTAAGTGGGAAAATCACAATTTTAAAAGAATAAGTGCTGTATACATCAGACGATGTCATCATAGCATTAATATAGGCGCCGGCCAGGTAACGACCGAATGGAAGGCCCAGGGCCACTCCTAGAAGGGTCTGCAGCAGGTTTTCTTTCAGCAGTAGACCGGAGACTTCCTGAAAGGTAAAGCCGATTACCCGCAGGGAAGCCAGTTCTCTTTTTCGTTCAGCAAAACTAATCACCGAGGCGTTATATACGATTGCAAAACCAAGTACCAAGGCGAAGGCGACCATTACAAAAATAAAATAATACATGAAGCCTAACTGCGCGGTAAAGCTCTCCATTACCGCGCGCTGGCTGTGTATGGAGGAAACGCCGGTCATATCGTTCAGCTTATCCTCCACCAACCGCTCCAACCCCGCGTCGACCTTAAGCATGGCGCCGGAGATCAGCTGGTCTTCCTGCATGATCCGGTTGGCCTGCTGCAGGGACAGGTAAGAGGCGCCGCCTATGAACCGCTCGTGCAGGCCCATTATTTTTATCCTGCTGTTCCGGGTGGGGCCCTGGGGTAAGAGGGTCTCTACCTGGACCTCGTCACCCACACTCACCTGCAGTTTTTTAGCCGTGCTGCTGCTGATCAGCAGGCCTTCGTCCGGCAGGTCTAGAGAGCTTCCGTCGGTGCTTGACAGTGCCTGCATGCCCGGGCTGGGGCGTAGGCCCGTCAGCAGCTCGTCCTGTGAGCGGCCCGCATAGTGTATCCTAACAGGTATCTCTAGGACAGGCTCGGCTTTTGTCACTCCTTCCAGACGAGAAATGGACAGCAGTTCGCTTTCTTTAACCGGTTCTGTGAAACGTACAAAAAAATTATATTTCTGCGAGAAATATTCGTCAATCATGACGTTTACGGTATCCTGGTAGAAGAACGACACTACCAGCATGCCCGTGGCGAAAACCACGCCCAGCATGGTTACCACGGTGCGGAAACGGTTGCGGAAGATGGTCCGCAAACCCATCTTCCAGGTGGCGGACAGCCTGTGCCAGAACCAGCTCCAGTTCTCCAGGAATATGTTCCCGGCTATTTTTGGGGTTTCCGCCCGCATAGATTCTGCAGGTTGTATAGTCATTACGCCGCGGGACGCGGTCAGACCGGCGGCGGCGCCGACAACGATACTGAGGATGAAACCATATAACAAAGCCTGGGAGTTGACGCCGCTGATTACCTCGGGCAGGTTGAAAAACATGGCATAAACTCTGGAAAGGGACGAAGCCAGGAGAACTCCGGCCAGTGAACCCAACGCGGCGCCCAGCAGGCCTACCAGCACGGCATAGCTGGTATAGTGCCAGAGGATTTGCGGGTTGTTGTAGCCAATGGCTTTCATGGTCCCGATTTGTGAGCGCTGGTTCTTGACCATCCGTCCCAGCATCACAAACTCGATCAATGCGGCGATGCCCAGGAAAATAGAAGGCAGGAAACGGGCCATTATTTTCAGCTGGTCCATTTCTCCGCCCAGGATGGCGTCGCTCAGCTGATGCCTACGCGGATAGCCGGCCAGGTTGCCATAAGGAGCCAGGATGCTTTCGATCTTTTCCGCTATTTCTTTTTCATCAAATCCCGGCGCTATCTTTATTACTACCTGGTTAACCTGCCCGGGAAGGTTCAGGATCTCCTGGGCCTGGTTGTGAGGGACCATA
>JAQVLS010000031.1 GCA_028704035.1 Desulfotomaculaceae bacterium
CCAGCCAGACCGGCGAAACAGCCAGTCCAAAGGAGGCTGAGCCAAGTATTAAAACAACGGGAGCGTCGGAGTGCTTCATTATTAACAATGTAACCAGACCAACCAAAAGTCCCAGGAGTAAAACCGGATATCCCTTGCGGTCCAGATGCCAGCCGGCCGCTCCTTTGCACAGGGTTTCCCCCAGGTAGTGGGCTGATACTGCGAGTCCGGCTGCCGCGACGGAAATACCTAAATAATTAACGGCGTAAAGCGGCAGGAAGGTCAGGAAAAAGGCTCCTCTTGTGAATTCTATTAGGAAAAGCACCAATATCAGGCCAAGTTCTTTTTTTGAAGTGAGGATTATTTTCAGCTCATGCAATAACTTGAAGCAACTCCTTATTTTATCCGGATTGGTAAGCACCACACATATTATACACTATGGCGCCGTCAGAAAAACATATTTTAGGATGTATCGCCGATTATGTTTTTTACAAAAAACACTCCCTGACATTTATTTAATTATTTTACAGGATCGCATGATTAACAAAATTCTACTATTTATCACAAAGATACACAATCATCCAGACTTATTATACAGCATTGTTGTTATTGCAAATCATTCATCATCAGGTTGATATTTCAAGTCGATATCGAAAAATGTCATAATAGTGTATAAAATATGCGTCAAAACATAATATATCATCAAGATATTTTAAAAATGAATTGCCTCAAGAGAAATATTGTAAATTAAAGATTATATATGCAGGCATTGTTGACAATAAATTATAAATCTAAGACATTATGTATCAGTATTATCTGTAACTGTTACGAGTAATTACCTAACATAAATCTTTTTTTTAAGGTAATTATAATAATAGATTCGCATGAAAATAAAAAAAGAAAGGGGGTTGAGTAAATGCCTCGTAATAGTAATTCAACTGTAGTACCTGGAGTAAGCAATGCGATAAACCAAATGAAGTTTGAAATTGCCAACGAACTCGGTTTTACCAACTATGATCAGATTGACAAAGGTAGCCTCCCGAGTAGAGTTAATGGTTATGTTGGAGGCAATATAACCAAAAGGCTAGTAGCGCTGGGTCAAGCTGCGCTGGCTAACAATACTGCGGGTGCGATTAACGCCACAAGTCAAGTTGGCTTAGAGCAGCCCCAAGGTTAATTTAAAAGAGTCTCATAATTTACTTAAAAGAGGATTAGAAAGCTTAATCCTCTTTTAAGTTTTTAACAATAACCTATAATTAGAAGGAAAGACTGTCTGTTTGAGGAATAATAAAGTATTATTAAGAAATAGGCAGGTAGTTGTTAATGAAGGATTTTAAACATAAGCTGATGGCTGTTATGCAGCATGTGGTAATAGTGAACCGAAAAGAAGTACTGCTGCTGCGCTATTCCAAATATCAGGGGCAGGATGTCGAAGGACTGTGGGGACTGCCCGGCGGCCATTATATGTCGGGCGATCCGACAGGAGACCTGAAGAGGGAAATCGAAGAAGAAACAGGACTCCGCCTGGGAGGGAGTCCGCGTCTGTTGAAAAATTATGTTGTGATGTTCCCTGACGGAATAGAAAGGTATGGTGTTTTTTACCTCTATAGACTAGGAAGCCCCGGCAGACCCGTTATTTCTCTCAGCAGCGAACATACAGAATATTTGTGGGCAGGGCGGCAGGATCTGGAGATACCCTTTATCAGTCCTTACCACCAATTGGTTGTGGAAGAAGTGCTTGAATCGTCAAATATAATGAATTTTTAATGTTTAAATAAGAAATTTTTAAATAATCAGTATTAGAATATATTAAAATGACTTGGTTTTTTATAAGGAGTTTTAAAAATGCACTGGTTGAAAAGATTTCATGACGAACACGCGGCTGTGGACTATATTTTAATCAAGTTGGAAGGAAACTTAAAAGATATAGAACACGGTACCGCCGGCATGAATGTAATCTGGGAACTAAAAGAAATGGTGGATATAATCAACAATGTGATTATCCCGCATTTTAAATCAGAGGAGAATGATGTATACCCCCAAGCTTTACAGTTGAGTGAGGACAAAAGTTTTATAAATGGCATGTATGAAGAGCATAATCTACTTTATGACGCTTTTGCGGAGTTTATCGCTTCCCTGGGAGAAGAAAACCTGGGAATGCAGGTGCAGCAGGGAGACAAGCTGGCCCGTATTATAGCCAGATCAAAATACTCCGAAGTAATTGAGGCGCCCAAAAATTTGGATCAGACGCCGGAAAAGGTTGAGACGTTGCAAATTAATAAAGAAGTCCTGCTTCGAAGCGGTTATCAAATTATACAGTTATTGAGGAGTCATATCCAAAAAGAAGAAACACAGTTATATGAAATACTGAACAAAAAATGAAGACCGGCGCCGTAAAAGAATTAATCCTTTTTTTGCGGAACAAATTTTAGATCTAGTATTAATGTTAAGGAGTGATAGTTTTGGCACTGAAAGGAAGCAAAACCGAGGCAAATTTAAAAGCTGCTTTTTCGGGTGAATCCGAAGCTCGCAATAAGTATTCCTATTTTGCCGGCGTAGCTAAAAAAGAAGGCTATGAGCAGATATCCGCTATTTTCTTGGAGACAGCTGACAACGAAAAAGAACATGCCAAGAGAGCCTTTAAATTTTTGAATGGGATCGGCTCTACGGAAGATAATTTAAAAGCGGCGGCAGCCGGTGAACACTATGAGTGGTCTTCGATGTACAAGGATTTTGAGATAGTAGCACGAGAAGAAGGTTTCACCGAAATAGCTGATTTCTTTAAGTCAGTAGCCACAGTAGAAAAAGAGCATGAAAAAAGCTACCAGGCTCTTCTCGATAACCTCAACAAGGGAACTGTTTTTCAGAAAGAACAGGAAATTGAGTGGAAGTGCAGGAATTGCGGTCATATTCACATCGGCAAAGAGGCGCCGGAGGTATGTCCTACCTGCGTTCACCCCCGTGCCTATTTTGAAGTCAGATGCGAAAACTACTAGAGATAAACCCGCCGTCCGGCGGGTTTATCTATTGGTAATTAAAATAATTTTATCGCTGGATGGAGCACAAGGTTCTCCTTTTGTAGTTCCAATTTGGTAATTTCCAGGTTGTTCAGCAGATATCCCAGCTTGTTTTGCAGCGCCTGGTTGAAGCCGGGCATTTGGTTAAAATCAAGAATAAAACTGTTTTCATTTATTGTCAGATAACTGAGCATATCGATTAAATCTACCGGTGCTCCTGCCGCTTTTGCCGCAGCTATGTCGATGTCCGCCGTCAGTTTGGCCTTAATGTTGATGCCGTAAAATTTAATGATCACCGGGCTGATTAACAGCAGCTCAATGACGCGGTTTGTCTTATTAAACTCATACTTTCCCAGCGACAGCTCCAGCTGCAGATTGACAGGTGAACTGTCATCGGCCAGGATATCGACCGCCACCGCAAAAAATCCTTCATTAAAAGAGATGGCAATATCTTTAATCGTCTTGTTATCCGCTATTGCTTCTCTAATAACCTTATTGAGAAACTCCTGGTGGATAGTAATGTTGCCGCCAAACAGGCTCTTGATATTGTCAAATACAGTCATTCTATCACTCCTTAATAGCATTTTTGTAAGGTGCGAGTGATGCAGATAATCCGGCACACATTTTCCAGACAGGAGGTCCAGTGGTAAGCCTCCTCCAGCGTCTGGCCGGAAGAAAAGCTGCCGTGGCCGCGCACCATAGCTATCTTATGATTTTTTAGCAAAAATGGTAGCTTTTTTTCTACCTCCGGCGAACCTATTGCACATTTTGCGTCAAGAACCAGTATCTTATCCAACAGGTAGGCTCCCTCGGCATCTAACGGTATGATTTTGTCTGCCAATAATGAGAGGCTGATGGCGTGTACCGGGTGGGCATGGACAATCGCCAGCGCAGAAGTGTCCTGAAAAATTGCCCGGTGCACACCGATTTCCGTGGAAGCCAAAACGGTATTGCTGTCGTTGCCGGCCAGCGCGGTTTCTATCAGATCTTTTTCTTCCAAACAACTCAGCATCGAACCCTTTCTGGTGATTACGATCCGGTCTCCCCGGCGCAAACTCAGGTTCCCGCTGTGCGAGTTGTTCAAGCCGGCCAGAAAGAGTTCCCGCCCTATCCGCTGAAAATCCTTTAACACGTAACCCCCTCCATCCCAGTCCGTTTACAGTTGAACAAACTCGCGTTCCAACTGAACGTTCCTGATACTGCTAGTTAAATATTTCTTTATGTCAGTTAGATCCCCTTTTTACAGGCAGGGCTTTTAAAGTATATTTTTTCCGCCGGGTCGCATAATAAAACAAAAATAAAATTTTGGAGGGAAAAGATTTGAACAGGCTGCGCGTGGGCATTATCGGGAGCGGTATGGCTTTTGAAAAACTGCATTATCCGGCTTACCAGGAACTGACAGACAAATACGAAATTGTTGCTATTTGTGACGTTGACCGGTTTAAAGCAGAGGCGTGGGCAAAAAAAATCGGCATCGATCCGCAAAATGTCTATACTGACTATCGAGAAATAGCTGTCAGAAAAGATATCGACCTTTTTGATATCATGGTCCCGATTGAGAAAAATTATGAGGTTACGGATGCGGTTGCTTCCATAGCGGGAAAACCGATTATCTGTGAAAAACCTCTCGCGCCAAACCTCAGACAGGCCAGGGCTCACGCTGAACTGCCGGGAAAATACGGCATTCCCGTTATGATTGCTGAAAATTACCGGCATAACGAAGAAATAGACATGATCAGGGACATGGTCAGGACAAAAAAGGTCGGCGATGTTCTTTATTTTATACAGAATAGGGTTATGAATTTTCCGGAAGATATGCTCAAGGATAAGTTTCCGGCCCGGGAATGGCGCCAATATCCGGAATTTACCGGAGGCGCTTTGCTTGATACGGGCGTCCACGACCTGGCCGCGCTGCGGCATATTTTCGGGGCTGTAGATAAACTGCAGGCTTTTGGCCGGGAACAGAAGATGAATTTCGCGCCGTATTCGGTTGCTTGTGTCAATATATTATTTAAGAGCGGTGTTATAGGTACATTTTCATTTTTTTCCGCAGGGAAAGAAATACAGCGCCCCCTGATCGGTCTGCGCATATTTGGCGCCGGGGGAATGATTTATCTGGAGGAGAGAGACTGCGGGGTTATCAATGTTACCCATAATGACGGGAGGCATGAGCTGATTCCATACAGGCCACAGCGCGGCTATTACAATGAACTACTCAATTTTTATAACGCCGCGATCGGCAAAGAGCCCATATCAGTGACGCCGGAAATGGAATTTGGCGACGCAAAAATGATTTTTGACGTGATTAAGTCCATTGAAGAAGAAAAAATCATGGAAGTTGACCGGGGTTATCATTATATCCCGATCTACCGGCCGGTGAGAGGAAACGACATCTACCACCGGCTCTAAATGTAGGGCGGGATTTATCCCGCCATTTCAATCGGGGAGATACCTCCACCACAGAGGAATACCCGCAAGGGGGTCCCCATTCCGCAGTCATTGTGCCAACTGCAACAATCAGTTTCGCAACGTATGAATAGGAGAACCATCCCTCGATCTACTCCAAAAGAATACCCATTAGCGAGGTGTGTCCCCGTTCAGCTTATGCCTCTGACGGGGGCTTTTTATATTATTGATCATATTTGAGGCAGGAAACAGCGTCCTTCCGTATAAACTTATTAAGAAGGATTTTGTAAAACCAGCAAAAGATTGCGCATTTATATATGGGGTGTTAACTATGACAAGTCTCAGGCCAATAGGATTTTTTGATTCAGGCGTTGGTGGTCTTTCAGTAATGAAGGAGGTGCGCCGCCTGCTGCCGGCAGAGAACCTGGTTTATTTTGCCGACTCGGCGCACTGTCCTTATGGGGCCAGGCCGGTAGAATTTATACGCGGCAGAGCTTATGCCATATGTGACTTTCTGATTGGACGCGGGGTTAAACTAATTGTAATAGCCAGTAATACAACGTCGGCCGCAGCTCTTAACGCTGTACGTGAAAAGTACAACGTTCCGGTCATCGGGGTCGAGCCCGCTGTTAAACCGGCGGCAGCGGCAACAGTTAACGGCAAGATTGGGGTCATCGCTACCGGGGTTACCCTGGCGGGAGAAAGGTTTGATTCACTGCTAAAAAGGTTTGGGCAAGGGCTGGAGGTATTTACGCAGCCGTGTCCCGGCCTGGTTGAAATAGTTGAGTCAGGCAGGTGGGACAACGAGGAAACAGAAAAGCTGGTCGGCGGCTACCTGGATAAACTAGTGGCCAGAGGGGTAGATACGATTATTCTTGGCTGCACTCATTATCCGTTTCTGAGGCCGGTGATTGAAAAACTGGCCGGCAGCGGGATCAAAGTGATCGACAGCGGAGAGGGGATTGCCAGACAGGTAGCCCGTGTACTGGAAAGTGAATGCATGAAAGCGGATGCTGCATCAGCCGGTAGTGAATCCTTTTTCACCAGCGGAGATCCCGAGCTTATAAAACCGGTGCTGCGCCTCCTGTGGGGGAAACCGGACCCGGAAGCAAAAAAGAAATAATGTAACTTTTGACGACAAGAAAAAGAAAATAGAAGTCAATACAATTTAGAAAATTTTGCAAAACCGCTTTTTAGGTGGTAGACTACTATAATAGGTGATAAATATGAATCTTAATTGTGGTTTAATCGGTCTGCCGATGGTGGGTAAAACTACTATTTTTAACCTGCTCACCGGCGCCGACGCTGAAACGTCAAATTTCCTGACCGGAAAGACGGAAACAAACAGCCGGGTTGCTGTCGTGGCAGACCGCAGGATTGATTTCCTGAGCGGCATGTACAAGCCGCGCAAGACCATCCACGCCATGATCCAGTTTAGCGATGTGCCTGGGCTGGTGCAGGGTTCAAGCCAGGGGCAGGGTGTGGGAAACCAGTTTTTGAATTCAATCAGGAATGTGGACATGCTTGCCCATATAGTGCGGGCCTTCACCAATGACGAAGTGCCCCATGCGAGCGATGAGGTGAATCCCCTACGGGATATTGAAACGATCAACATGGAACTCCTCTTAGCCGATATGGATGTAATTGAGAAAAGGATCGAAAGAATTAAAAACGGTAAAAAGATAAAAAAAGAACACACCTATGAGCTGGAAGTCCTGGAAAAATGCTTGAATACCCTGGAAAATGAAAAATCAATTGGCCAGCTAGACTTAAACGAAAGCGAAAAATCGGTTTTAAGAAATTACAGTTTTCTTACTGAAAAGCCTATATTACTGGTTATCAACATGGACGAACAGCAGTTCAAAACAAAATCCTATCCAGATAAAGAACTGGTAGAAGCTTATGCCGGTGAGCGGGGAATGCCCTGTCTGGAAATCTGCGGAAAAATTGAAATGGAAATCAGCCAGCTGCCCGCTGAGGACAGGGAATTATTTATGGCCGACCTGGATATCAGCGAGTCCGGTATTGACCGCCTGGCCCGGGCCGCCTACGATTACCTGGGACTTATTTCGTTTCTTACAGTGGGCGCGGACGAGGTGAAAGCCTGGACTATCCATAGGAACACCGACGCCAGGCAGGCGGCGGGCAAGATCCACTCGGACATTGAGAGGGGCTTCATTAGGGCTGAGGTAGTAAAATACCAGGACCTGGAGGGCCTGGGGAGTATGGCTAAAGCGAAAGAAAAAGGGCTGAGCCGGCTGGAAGGCAAGGACTATATTGTTGAAGACGGTGACATAATAAATTTCAGGTTCAATGTTTGAGTCAAGGAACCCGCAACTGCGGGTTTTTTTGTGTGCAAAATTATGCCTTTTTGAAAATTGTGGACAAGTGGCCTGCAGACCGCTGCAGGCTTTTTTAAAGGCGAGGAAATTTCGAAAGTTTAAGTTATATGACGCTAGAGAAAATAATTGGCAATCATAGAACTATTTTGGTTAGTGTGTCGATATCTGTCTCTTTGTGTGTTTATTTCAATTGGTTTATAATTAAGGACATGAATGAAAATATTTCTTTTTTTAATCTGGCGATTTACTAATTGGAGGTGGTTAATTATCTTGGTTACCCGGTACAATAAAGGAGGAGTTTTTTTGCGCAAAAAGTGTTTCGCTGTTGCCCTGTACCTAAATCTTTTACTAGCTGTAACAGCGGTTTATCTATTAACGCCTTCATGGGCAGGGGCGTACCAGATTATTTCAAAAACCGGCGGTGAAGAGATTATCACCCAGGGGGCTTCTTTGCAAACAGTGCGGATGAAAACAGACGGGGGGCCGCTAAACGTTTATATCCTTAAAGCTGATCTGAGCGATCCTTTATTGAAAATTGACACGATTATCGGCAGTGACGGCACTCTGAACAAAAACCAGACTGTTACCGAAATGGCCAAACGCACTGGCGCGGTGGCAGCCATAAACGGTGATTTTTTTCAAATGATGGAGAGTGGACGTACTATAGGTCTGGCTTACCAGGGCGGTAAGCTGGTAGAGAGCCCCGCCCGCAGGAACGACATGTATGGTTTTGGCCTGACAACGGATAAAACGCCGTTGATTGAAGTGTTTAATTTCACCGGTAATGTTACCGCCGCTAATGGAAAGAGCTTTTTTCTGGCCGGCATCAATAAACCCAAATACTTGCTGCAATCCAGCTCGTATTCCGATGTCGACGCCTTAAATCTTTATAACACACTCTGGGGCACGACCAGCAGGGGCAAGTTGCCCGACCTGACCGGGGTAGCGGAAGCAGTCGTCCAGGACGGTGTGGTACAGCAGGTTTTAATTGATCAGCCTGGTGTGGCCATACCGGCCAATGGTTATATACTGCAAGGACACGGGCAGGCGGCAGAATTTATCAAAGACAACCTGCAGCCCGGCTCCAAAGTCAGTTACACATACACAGTGGAGCCCGGTGGCAGCAACATCTTCGCCGCTGTCGGCGGACAAGCTTTACTGGTGCAGGATGGACAATTGCCCGCTTACTTTACTCAAAACATCAGCGGCAAGCATGCCAGGACAGCCGTGGGAATGTCAAAAGACGGGAACACGCTCTACCTGGTAGCTGTTGAAAAGTATAATGACTCCAGCGATACAACCGTGAGCGTGGGTATGACCCAGGAAGAGCTGGCCGACTTTTTAATCTCTATTGGTGTCTGGCGGGCAGTAAACCTTGATGGCGGCGGTTCGACAACTCTGGCGGCGCGCAACCTGGGAGATTTCGACGCCAGCCTGGTTAACTGGCCGCAGGGAAATGCGCAAAGGAGGGTACCCGATGCCCTGGGTATTTTCTCACTGGCGCCGCCAGGAACGCTTTCCGGTTTGTCTGTCAGCGGACCTGCTGTGCTGCTGGCAGGTACAAGCGGCAAATTTGCGGCCAAGGGCTATGACCAGTACCATAACCCTGTGCGAATATCTGCCGGCAGTGTGTCATTTTCCGCGCCGGCCGGCGCCGGTGAATTCCGGGGAAGTGAATTTGCAGCTGCCGGTGCAAGCGGAGTCGTTACTGTCACCGCAGCCCTGGGCAGTGTGAGCGGTACGACTCCGCTGCGGGTAATTGGCCCGGATATGATTGACAGGCTGGCGCTCAGTCCCGGTACGCTGGAAATTGAACCGGGAAAATCCACGCAACTATCCTTGCAAGTGAAAACATACAGCGGCGAAAAATTTGATATCAACCCGGCGGACGTTATCTGGAGCGTGAACAGCTCAGTTGGAAAAATTGTTGATGGAAAATTTACAGCCGGGCAAAATACTGCTACAGGGCTAATTACTGCCACCTTCCAGGGGTTGACTACCACCGTGCCGGTTACTGTGCAGCCACCCTGGGAAGAAATTTATGTCGATCCCCTGAAGGAAACCAGTGGATCAATGGACGATTGGGTGGAAGTCCGCTTTCCCGCCGGAACCACAAGCAGTCCGACAGAAATCAGACTGAGCCGTGAGTCCCATTTCTCTGACGTCCCGGCAGGAATATACGTGCTTGGCGCTGTCAACTTAAAACCGGTCGAAGGGCAGGATGTCGCTCTCAATACTCCCCTGCTTGTTAACTGGCTGTACAGTGAAGATGTGCTGAGTCACCGCCCGGTAATCATGCTATATGACGACAATGCGGGAAAATGGCTGGAGCAGCCGGCCAGGATTGAGGGAAACGGGACTACCAGGACTATCTCTGCCAGAGTATGGGGATTTGGCAGGCTGGTGCTGGTTGATGACCAGCGGTCTGCGCCGGTCTTCAAAGACACGGCCGGCCATTGGGCCAATTCATCGATCAGCAAACTAGCGGCAAGCGGGGTGCTGGCAGGTTTCCCAGACGGCACTTTCGTACCCGGACAGCCGGTAACCAGGGCGCAATTTGCCCATGCGCTGGCGGCTGTGTTACAGTGGCCCATACCGGAAAGCCAGGCTTACTTTAGTGATAATGTCCCCGCATGGGCCCGGGCAGCTGTGGGAAAAGCAGTTTTCCGGGGGGTTATTACTGGTTATCCAGACGGCACATACAGGCCGGACAACGGTATTACCAGGAGTGAAATGGCCGTGATGATTGACCGGGCTTTAGCTCTTCCTGCATCAGACAGTAAATTGACCTGCTTGGACCTGAATAAGATACCGGATTTTGCCTTCAGTGCAGTAAGCAGGACAGTTGACGCCGGTATTCTTCAGGGTAGCGAAGGATATTTTAATCCCATCCAGGGGGTATCTCGTGCGGAAATGGCGGTTGCGCTGGCCAGGGTTTTAAACTGGTGGGCAGATCACTCATAGAATAGCAGAATTAATTTTCAATGCAGCAGGTAAAACCTGTACTTTAGAGAAGTGTCATTATGAAAGAATTTAAAAGAATTAATATTTGTTCCGACAGGAGCCCGCAAGGGAGAATAGGGAATCAGGTGTAAGTCCTGAGCGGTCCCGCCACTGTTACCGGGAGTCCGCCGTGCCAATGCCACTGTGTATAAACACACTATAAAAGTGTGTCACGGGAAGGCCGCGCCGGACAATGAACGAAGCCAGGAGACCTGCCTGTTGGATAGATGCCCGCGGGAAAGGGCGATCCGGAGGATGATGGAAAAATCCACGGCCTAATTAAAGGCTGTGGATTTTTTTATCTTACTTTAATATGAGAGGAGAAAGGACATGTTACTGGTAAAAACGTTAAGTGAAATTGAGGACCTTGACCGGTCGGCAATGGAAAAGGCGCAGCACAGGCTGGATAGCCTGATTAAGCCCCCGGGGAGCCTAGGTATTTTAGAAGAGATAGCGGTGCAGCTGGCGGGTATTATGGGCAATCCCAGCCCTCAAATAAGGGGGAAAACAGTAATAATAATGGCGGGTGACCACGGTGTGGTGGAAGAAGGTGTAAGCATTGCACTACAGGAAGTTACTGCGCAGATGCTGCCGGCTATTATTACGGGAGTGGCCGGGATTGGGGTGCTCGCCAGACATGCCGGCGCCAGGATCGTTGTAGTTGATGTCGGTGTTGCGTCGACCGTTGACTTTCCGGGAGTGCTGCGGAAAAAGGTTAAGGCAGGAACCGGCAACATTGCAAAAGGCCCGGCCATGTCCAGGGAGGAAGCGGTTAAAGCGCTGGAAGTGGGGATCCAGGTGGCTCTGGAGGAGATCGAACGTGGAGCAAGCCTGCTGGCCACAGGAGACATGGGCATCGGCAACACCACACCAAGCAGCGCTATTCTAGCCGCCATAGGCGGTTACACGGCTGAAGAGGTTGTCGGGCGGGGGACGCTGGTAAACGATCAGGTGATGGATCTCAAGGTCAGGGCGATTAAAAGCGCCCTGGCTATAAATAAACCTGATCGCGAGGACGGCATAGACGTGCTGGCAAAGGTAGGCGGCCTAGAAATTGCCGGCCTGGCGGGAGTTATACTGGGTGCCGCGGCAAGGCGGACGCCGATATTAA
>JAQVLS010000225.1 GCA_028704035.1 Desulfotomaculaceae bacterium
TGCAACCTGTATGGTATGGATGTAATATCCGCCTCCGGTGTAATCGCCTTTGCTATTGAGGCAAATCAGAACGGCCTGCTCGGCAAATCAGGCGCGGAAGTCCCCGTGGCGTGGGGTGATTTCCCGGGTATCATTAAGCTCCTGGAGAGTATCGGCCAAAGGAAAGGAATTGGTGACCTGCTGGCTGAAGGGGTTATGACAGCTTCTTCCAATATACCCGGCAGCGCAAAGTACGCCATGCATATTAAAGGGGTCGAAATGCCGGTGCGCGACCCCAGGGGAAAATGGGATGTGTGGATGCTGGGCTACCTTACCAACAATAAGGGCGGTGACCACCTGCGTACCAGGTCGCCTGCCGACCATCTTTTGGGTAAGGTGCGCAACTATTTTGAAGAAGAGATTTCCGTTTCTCTGGAGGCACTCAACGATCTGGATATGCCCAAGTTATTGAAGGATGAAGTATTTGGCGATCCTCCCTCTAAAGTTGATATTCCCAAAATGGCCGTTTATGCGGAAGACCTGATTACTATTATTAATTCGACGGGCCTTTGTATCAGGCCTCCGGTTCACAGGGCGCTGGGACCAGATTTTTACGCGCGGGCGCTAGCGGCGGTGACCGGTCACCCTTATACAGAGCAGAGAGTTATGAAAGCTGCTGCCGAGATATGGCGCCTCCAGCATCAGTTCAACGTGCGCGAGGGTGAAAAAAAAGAAGAGTATGCTTTTCCGGTGCGGTTTTATGAGGAATCGTTGCCTGTGGGGTCAGGGAGCAAACCCCCGTTGCCTCGTGAAATCATAACTGAAGTTTTAGAGGATTACTTTAAAGCCCGGGAGGTGGAATTTGTTCAGGGTGATTGATAACGAGTTTTATTAAAAGGTTATCTTGTAAATGTAACTTATCCTTATCAATTACTAGTTCATATGATGTTAATTAAAAAAAATATGGATTATACGGAAATATATAAGCAAAAGCTTGTTGCACCGTCAGAGGCGGTTAAGGTAGTGAAATCAGGGGACTGGGTTGAATTCGGCTCGTTTTCCGGATGCGTGGTTGTGCTGGATAAAGCTCTGGCTGCTAGGAAAGATGAGCTCCGGGACGTAAAAATACGCTGCACTACACGTACTGCAGGAATACCGGAAGTAGTAAAAGCAGATCCTGCCGGGGAGCATTTTATATATAATAACTGGCATTTCAGCGCTTCAGACCGCAAGCTTAGCGATCAGGGGCTTTGTTCTTATATTCCTATGGTCTACAGTGAACTTCCCGAGTATTACCGCAGTTATATTGATGTTGACGTTGTAATGATTCCGGTAACATCTATGGACAGATACGGTTATTTTAATTTTGGCCCGCAAGTCTCGCACACCATGGCCATGTGTGAAGCAGCCAAAATAATCATAATCGAAGTTAATCCCCATATGCCGCGCTGCCTCGGCCTGGAGGAGGCGATCCATATTTCCCGGGTCGACTATATTGTTGAGGCCGATAATCAAATCTCTGAAATAACGCCGGCCAGGCCAAGTGATATTGATAAAAAGATAGCATCATTAATTATACCGCAGCTGACAGACGGATGCTGCCTGCAGCTTGGTATCGGCGGCATGCCCAATGCGGTGGGAGAGATGATTGCAAATTCTGATTTAAAGGACCTGGGCATTCACACCGAGATGTTTATCGACTCTATGGTGGATATGGTAGAAAAAGGCCGGGTGACAGGAGCAAGAAAAAATATAGACAGATATAAAATAGTTGCTACTATAGCTCTTGGCACCCAAAGAACTTACGACTTTATCAATGGAAACGCGATGTGCGCTTTTATGCCCGTGAACTATACCAACGATCCTTATGTAATCGGTCAACTGGATAAGTTTATATCGATTAACAGCTGTATAGATGTGGACCTTTTCGGCCAAATTAACTCCGAGTCTTCAGGCGTCCGGCAAATCAGCGGTACTGGAGGCGCTATCTGCTTTGCCCAGGGCTCTTTCAGGTCAAAGGGAGGAAAGGGCTTTGTCTGCATGACTTCAACCTTCAGTAACGGCGGCAGGGTATTTTCCCGGATCCGGCCGGCTCTCGCGCCCGGTTCGGCAGTGTCCATCCATCGCGGCATAGCCTCCAGCATAGTAACTGAATATGGAATTGCTTCTTTAAAAGGCAAAGCTTTATGGCAAAGGGCGGAAGCGCTGATTTCCATTGCCCATCCGGATTTCCGTGAGGAGTTGATTAGAAGTGCCGGGGAAATAGGTATCTGGCGCAAAAGCAATAAACGTGCAGCTAGGATGTAACTGCAATACTTATAGGTACAGCTAATAAATGCAATCGCAAACGCATATTTCTCTTTGCTCACTAGCGGATGGTAATATAAAGTCTGAATAAAGGATGCGGTGTACTGCATGTTGCAGGAATTGATATATCTTTAAGACATTTGGAAAAGAGGTGAAATATTTTTATAAAAGTAGGTGATAACCAGAGTTATCTTGTTTTTGTAATGGTTTAGGATTTATCGCAGGATGTTTTTTAAGAAGATTGGAAGTTGAAGGGAGAAGAGACGATGTCGAAAGTAATTACCCCGGAACAGGTCGGCGCGTTAGTGAAAGACGGCGCATGTGTATCATGGGTCACAGCAGGGTTATGTGGTTTTCCCGAAGAACTGGCGATAGCAGTTGAGAAGAGTTTTCTGGAAACCGGGCATCCCCGGGATCTTTGGAATCATCACAGTTGCGGCTGCGGCGACTGGAAGACTAGAGGCATGAACCATGTGGGCCATGAGGGTATGTCCAGAAGGCACACTGCCGGACATATCGGCGAAGCCCCCATGCTGGGCAAACTGATTCTTGAAAATAAAGTTCAGTGCCACCTGTTTCCCCAGGGCGTCCTGGTCCATTTGTACCGGCAGATGGCCGGCGGCAAACCGGGCGTACTCACAAAAGTAGGGTTG
>JAQVLS010000032.1 GCA_028704035.1 Desulfotomaculaceae bacterium
CTTTCTTCCTCGGCCAGGTTGATACTGGCTTTCAACGCCTCCATCAGATCAACTACTTTACCGGTTTCCGGCCTGACAGGGGTTTCTATTGCTTCCCCGGCTATTTTCGCCTGGATTTTTTCCATCAAGCTCTGCCTGTACGTATCGGTGTATTTTTCAGGTTGGAAATTCGTCGACAGGCTGTTGATCAAGTTTACCGCCATTTTAACCTCGTTATCGTGCAGGCTGACCTGATAATTAAGTTCGGTCAGCACACCGGGCTGCCTGATCTCGTCAGGATAATGCATGGTACTCATAACAATGGTCTCGTCACTTACCCTGATTGCCGCCAGGCTCTCGCGACTGCGGATCATCACCCTCGCTACTGCTACCTTGCCGGTCTCATTCATGGCCCTTTTCAAAAGCTCATACACCTTGGTGCCACCGTCGCCGGGCGCCAGGTAATATGATTTTTCGTAATAGACCGGGTCAATCTCAGAGAGGTCAACGAAATCCAGAATTTCTATGCTTTTTCCCGGGCCGTTTACCGTGCCTTGTACAAATTCTTCGTCCTCAAGGACAACATACTTGCCTTTCTCATACTCATACCCGCGCACGATGTCGTCCATGGCTACCTCTGTCTGGCAGAATGGACAATATTTCCTGTACTGCACAGGGTTTTTACATTTTTCATGAAGGTAATTAAACCTAATGTTTTTCTGTTCGGTTGCAGTATAAAGTTTAACCGGTACGTAAACCAGACCAAAACTGATGGCGCCTTTCCATATGGAGCGCATCATTTCACCTCAAATCATTTTGCTCATATTTACTCTATTATTTCCTCCGCCGATAAAGTGATGCGGCTGTAAATAAAAAGCAAAACCCGGGCTTTTTACTTACCCGGGTATTGTTCATCAGGATAACACCGGAGGCGTAGCGTCCGGCACTTGCGGCGCTGTTTGCGTTTGTGGCTTATCCCCGCCGCACCCGAACATGGACTGGATCTGCGCAATTACCTGCGGCGCAACGTCTATTAATCGGTCATATATGGCGTTCCCATCTACCGGAAGCAGGCGAATATTTCCGTTGCCCACCACCAGGAAACCAATAGGCTTTACAGATACACCTGCCCCACTGCCACCGCCAAAAGCCGGCATCTGGGACTCCTCATCTTTATTGCCGCCGGTGGCGCTGATTCCAAATTCACCGCCGCCGGCGGCAAAACCGCAGGCTACACGGGATATCGGAATAATTACGGTACCATCCGGGGCTTCAACCGGATCTCCGACAACAGTGTTCACGTCCACCATTTCTTTAATGCTTTCCATCGCCGTCTTCATTAAACCTTCTATCGGATGCTGCTCAGGCAAGCCATATCACCCACCTTTTTATTTTAATCTAATTGCCAGAGCTTTAAGACTTGTGAAGATAATATAGCCAATTCTTACTTCAAATATGCAGTCGAGACTGGTATTGAAGCAGGCCTTTTTAAAATTCGGGGTGACATTTATCACTGGATTTGCCTCATGTACCGCAAACATTTGGTATGCAAAACTTAAAACAAAACCCTTTATGCCCCAGGCCGTACCGGTCAGAATTCCGGTCTGCGAAGGGTCTTCGGCACCTATTTCAGTCTGCCAGTGAAAACGACTCAGTTTAATATGCCTAAAAAGATATACAATCACGGGGTGATATCTTTTAATTTTAATAATTGCACTGTGCAGAATATCAAGCACCCTGGCCGGCGCGGGAATGCGGACTTTCTTTTTTTCTGTTGATAAGGGCCTGCCCTCTTTCCCTTCGATTTCAGCCTTGATTTTAAAGGCCGGTCTCAGCCATCGCAATGGCCGCAAAAACGGTCGCCTTCTGTTTGCTTCTTTGTCATACGGCTGCATCTTTATGATCGGTATTTCCAGCTTGTAATGGATTAATCCATGCCACAGCGTAAAACCGAGCGCAAAACGATCGTCTCTCCCCTGCTTCCGGTAGCTCAGCCGCATGGTCATTTTTGCGAGGAAAATGACAAGCAGAAAGATTATTGCGAGTATGACCAGTAGGTATGCTCTGCCCACCTGCTTCCCTCCCGGTCATACTTTTCCACCTTTTGGCGGGAATATACGGCGACATTGCAGTTAGTGTACACCCGGCATCCATTATTGCAGCACTGCGTTGAGTCTGGCCTTTTCCAGATACCGGACGTTTTATGTAGAAAAAAGGTCTCCCTTTATTCGTTCCAGTAGTCCAGACCTACGTTGCGCCTGGCTTTTTCCAGGTAAATGGAGGCAACCTGCCTTGCCTTGTAAGCGCCTTTCTTCATGGTGTCTACCACAAACTCCCTGTCTGCGGCCAGCCTTTGCCGCTCATTCCTGTACGGCTCGAAGTAATCCCAGATGACACTAAAAATTTCTTTTTTCATGTCGCCGTATTTAAGTCCTGGGGTGAGAAACCTCTCCTTTAGCTCTGCTATACCTTTCGTGTCTAAAAAAAGTGCATAAATATCATAAAGGGGGTTTCCCTCTATCGGTTTTGGCTGGTCTACCGGCGTGGAATCCGTCTTGATGCTCATTACTTTCTTCTTCAACAATTTCTCGTCGCTAAAAATTTCGATAGCGTTGCCGTATGATTTAGACATTTTCTGGCCGTCAATGCCCGGCACGACCGCCAGGTCATCCTCGATGTCCGGCTCCGGCACTACGAAAGTCTCACCGTAAGTGGAGTTGAAGCGGATGGCGATATCCCTGGCGATCTCCAGGTGCTGCTTCTGATCTTTACCTACTGGGACCTTGTCTGCTCCGTACAGCAGGATGTCCGCCGCCATTAGCACCGGATACGAAAACAGGCCATGGCTAGCGGGGATGCCCCTAGTTACCTTGTCCTTGTATGAATGGTTGCGCTCAAGCAAACCCATGCCGGTGACATTGGAAAGAAGCCAGGTCAACTCGGCTACCTCCGGCACATCAGACTGTATATAGAAAACTGATTTGTCGGGATCAAGCCCCAGCGCTAAAAAATCACAGGCCGCTTCATAGGTCTGTCGCCTTAAAAAAGGCGCGTCGAAAACCGAAGTCAGGGCGTGATAATTTACCAGGAAACAAAACAACTCATTGTTTTCCTGGTAGTCCACCATCCTTTTCATCATCCCGAAATAATTGCCCAGGTGCAGGGAACCCGAGGGTTGAATGCCTGAAAGAATACGCATTTTTTACCTCCTTGCTGTTGGTATAGCCCAGTTGAATTATATAAATCGTTAGAAGATTCCGGCCATTCTTAATAAGATATTAACTATAGGTATCACAAAAATTTTAAAAATATAGCCTATTGCTCCCGAAAACACCAGCAAGATCAATATAATCATCCCGTACGCTTCCAGATGATACAGCCATTCCTGCCGGCCGGGCAGAATGCCCGCCAGAATTTTTGATCCATCAAGGGGTGGTATCGGCAGCAGGTTAAAGATAGCCAGCACTATGTTGATATAAATGACGTAAAACATGATCTCAGTAAAATAGGGAAGCCGCAGGTCCATCAGAGCGAGATGGATTACAACAGCCGCTATGGCCAGAAGCAAATTCGTAACCGGTCCGGCCAGGGATACCAGGAGCATGCCCCTGCGCATATTTCCCGTGAAACTCAGAGGATTTACCGGAACCGGTTTGGCCCAGCCAAACCCGGCCAAAAAAAGCAGGATTAGCCCCACCGGATCGACATGCGCCGCCGGGTTAATCGTCAGCCGGCCCTGCAGGCGGGCAGTGTCGTCTCCCAGCCAGTGGGCCACCAGGCCGTGCGCATACTCGTGAAATGTGAGCCCGATAACTATGGCCGGCAGCATTAAAGCTATTTGGTGCAGGCTAGGCAGATTAAACACTATCTATCGCTCCTTCGTAACCGGAAAGATATTCTTTCACGTAGCTCAGTTCTTCCTCCCTGGTCCGCACTACGCCATCCAGCCGGGCTTGCCATACCGCGTCTAATGCTTTCTTGAAAATGGGACCCGGCTTAAAGCCTAGTTTGCGCAGGTCCTTGCCGTTAATGGAAGGCCTATCGCAAGAAATGGCGGTAAGTACCTGCTGGAATCTCCGCCTGGCCGTGTTGTTCGATAAATAGGTCAGCATTAGCGGGTAAGATTCTCTGGGCACGGCCATCACGCGCCTGGCCAGTTCACTCGTAGAAAGATCTGCGGGGTCTTCCAGGCCTTCCGCAGCCCGGTTCCATTCATTCAGCGCCGCCGCTACTTTTTCAACCTGTCGTTTATTAAGATTATACTGCGCGCTGATCGCCCGGGCCGTTTCCCAGTTCGTCCGGTGCAGCACCGCAATGAAATAAACCATCCACGGCTCGTCAGGTTCAGCTGTGTCCCAGGATTTAAGTACTTTGATCGAGCGGTGTATGTCGTTCAGCGCATCTTTAATTTTTTTATAATCTACGTCCGCAAAAATGCTGTCCCACAGCTGCAATTCCTCCAGACGTGACAGCACGGAACTCGGGCGCGGTTCCAGGAGAATATATTTTAATTCTTCCCATACCCGCTCTTTGGAAACCCTGGAGAGCATATTGTTATACACAGCCTCATTGACCAACTTCAGGGTCTGCGGCTCAAGTGTAATATTATATCTTTTTTCAAACCTGATTCCCCTCAATATCCGGGTGGGGTCTTCCACGAAGCTCAGATTATGCAGTACCCGCAGCAAGCCCTGCCCCAGGTCTTCCCGGCCGCCGAAATAGTCAACGATATCCCCGAAATCATCACTGTTCAGTGATACTGCCATGGCGTTGATGGTAAAATCCCGTCTGTACAGATCCTGGTGCAATGACGATGTTTCTATTTGCGGCATAGCCGCCGGATACTGGTAAAATTCCACCCGCGCCGTGGCCACATCCACCTGCCGGCCATTGGAAAAATGGACGGTGGCAGTGAAAAACTTCGGGTGAACCCTGACTCTTCCGCCTAAATCCCTGCTTAGATTTCTGGCTAGCTCAATACCGTCCCCTTCCACTACCAGGTCTATGTCGCTGCAGTCCATACCGAGCAAAAGGTCGCGTACTATACCGCCGGCCGCATATATTTTATAACCCATGGAGGAGGCCATTTTGCCGGCATGCTCCATGATCTCCATATATTCCGCCGCAAGCCCCCGGCACATCAACTCCCGGATATTTGTGTGGGGATGTTCGGTGTTACTGCCGCTGTAAACTTTTTTGTGCCTGGCCTGGACTTCGCCGTGCAGGGTGCGCAGTACGTCCGTGCGGGATACTATCCCCACCAGTTTACCCTCTTTCAGCACAGGAAGCCGCCCGATATCATGCCGGATCATTAATTCCCGCACTATTGATACAGGAGTAGCGGGGCTGACAGTAATCATGTTGCCGGTCATAAACCCTTTGGCTGGGGCGTGTCCTAGGCCGTGGTGTGTGGCTTTTTCAACGTCGCGGCGGGAGATTACGCCCACTACCTGCTTGCCCCTCACCACCGGCAGGCCGGTATGGCCGTACCGCAGCATCAGCCTCCCCGCTTCCTCAATAATTGTTTCCGGGGTTATCGTTTTTACCGGGCTGGACATAATTTCTGCGGCCGTCGCTGGCGGCCTGACCTTTGAGCGGATGGCCGCTAGAAGTAGTTCAGCCACTTCATCCACTTTGGCCTTTTTTATAATGGCCGAGGCGGCGGCAGGATGCCCCCCACCACCCAGACCTTCAAGCACTTCTTTAACGCTGAGTTCAGTTATGCTGCTGCGGGCGACGATATAAACGCGGTCATCCATCTCCACCACGGTAAAAACTGCATCCAGGTGGGCAAAATCTACCAATTTGTGGGTAAGCAGGTCGAGGCCACCGACAAATTCGTCTACATTTCCTTTCGCGATTAGAATATTAGCCCCATTTATTTCATATTGTTCGGCTGATACCAGCAAGGTTTTTAAAAGGGCACGCTGTCCTTCGGAAAGAGGCCTTTCCAGAAATTCTGCGACCACAGCCAGGTTGGCTCCCTGTTCCAGCAGGTAAGCTACAGCCCCGACGTCTCTAGCTGTGGTGTTCGGGAATACAAGAGAGCCGGTATCTTCATAAATACCAAGCGCAAATACTGTCGCTTCCATCGGGGTTATAACAATACCCATTTCGATTATTTCCTCAACGAGTAAGGTGATCGTCGCCCCAACCATTTCAACTATTTCTATTTTCCCCGCGATGTCACCCTCACTCCGCGGGTGGTGATCATAAATATGTATTTCAATGCCTGGCTTTTCGAGTAAATCCGCCAACCTGTCAAGGCGTACGGCTGTTTTAGTATCGACCAGAATGATCTTTTTGACCAACTCCCGGTCAATATCTTTGACTGTCCTTACATTAAGCGTGTCTTTATGCAGGGCCATGAATTCTTCAACATTTTTTAAAAGAGGCCCGGGGAAAACCATAACGGCGCCCGGGTAAATCTTTTGGGCGGCTACCATGGAAGCAAGAGCGTCCATATCGGTATTGGTATGACTTGTGATAATTTCCACGGCTTGCACCCACCTTGCAAAATATGCATTTTATTATATCACACCAGTACATACAAAAAAAGCTGCCGGGTAAATTCGTAAGGGGCGCCCCTTGCAGGCGCCCCTTACGAAACATTTAGCCACAATTTTAATTTTATATCTGCGGCAGCTTTGCCAGCGCTTTTTTCAGACTTTCCTCCGGTAGGGGATAGTCTACCAGCTTCTTATCAAGGTAGGCCTCGTATGAAGGCAGGTCCAGCAGGCCGTGCCCGCTCAGATTAAACAGGATGGTCTTCGCCTCGCCGGCCTCCTTGGCCGCCAAAGCCTCTTTCACCGCGCTATGGATGGCGTGGGACGATTCCGGAGCCGGTACGATACCTTCGCACTTAGCGAAAAGGACGCCGGAATCAAATACAGCGGTCTGTTCATACGACTGAGCTTCGGCAATGCCATCCTTTACCAGCTGGCTGACCAGAGGGGCGGCGCCGTGATAGCGCAACCCGCCGGCGTGAATACCGGGAGGCATAAAATCCTTACCGAGTGAGTACATCCACAAGAGCGGTGTATATCCAGCCACGTCACCGAAGTCATAACCATGATGGCCCCTGGTAAGTGTGGGGCAGGCGCTTGGCTCTACAGCAATCAGCCTTACTCCGGATCCTTTTTTGATTTTATCGTAGGCAAAGGGGAAGGCGATTCCGCCAAAGTTGCTGCCGCCGCCGCAACAAGCAATAACCATATCGGGATACTCGTCAATCATTTCCAGCTGCTTTTTGGCTTCCAACCCAATCACTGTTTGATGTAACAAAACGTGGTTCAAAACACTCCCCAGCGCATAGTGGGTATCGTCACGCCCGACGGCGTCCTCCACTGCTTCGCTGATGGCCATGCCGAGGCTGCCCATGTTATCCGGATCCCCCTTGAGGATTTGCCGGCCGGTATTGGTGTTTTCACTTGGGCTGGCATACATCTCGGCGCCAAAAACCTCCATCATGGTACGGCGGTAAGGTTTCTGCTGAAAACTTATCTTAACCATGTACACGATACATTCCAACCCGAAGAAATTACAGGCCTGGGACAGGGCTATACCCCATTGGCCCGCTCCTGTTTCGGTAGTAAGCCTTTCCGTCCCCTCGATTTTATTATAATAAACCTGCGGAACGGCAGTATTCAGCTTATGGCTGCCGGCAGGGCTGACGCCCTCGTGTTTAAAATATATTTTCGCCGGAGTATCAAGAGCCTTCTCCAGGCGGCGGGCCCTGATCAGCGGCGATGGCCTCCAGAGTTTGTATATTTCCATTACCTCATCAGGTATCTCTATCCAGCGTTCTGTGGTGACTTCCTGCATGATCAGGCTCATCGGAAAAATCGGCGACAGGTCATCGGGGCCAACCGGTTTCTTTGTTACGGGGTGCATCGCCGGCTTGGGCAGGTTCGGCATGTCGGCCTGGATGTTGTACCATGCCCGCGGCATGTCTTTCTCTCCTAAAAAAATTTTCACTTTACTCAACTCATCTTTCTCCTCTCTGCTCTGGTTTTTTTGAACACTAAGAACATTTTAACTCAAGGACAATTATTTTGGCAATATGTAAAATGGATATCAGGCCATTATCAACTTATTTTCTCTTCTATTACCGCATTCGACCATTTGCCGCAGCGGTCCCCCCAGCGGGCGATTACCTTTCCATCTTCTGTAACCTGAACCACCTCACACAGGTTGGAACACCCCGCACATTCAAAGCTACCGGTCTTATACTTCATATTTGATATCCCGAAACCTTTAAAGAGGCTATAGCCTCTTTTTGCCGCGGCCTCGCGGGCCAGCAGGGCCGCTCCTACCGCCCCCATGACATTATAGTATGGCGGCACCTTTATTGGTAGTTCAAGGGCTTGTTCAAATGCCCTGATCATGCCCACATTGGCGGCCACACCGCCCTGGAAGACTACCGGCGCTAAAATATCTTTGCCTTTGCCGACATTATTGAGGTAGTTGCGCACCAGGGCCTCACAAAGTCCCGCCAGTATTTCGGGCAGTCCGCATCCCATCTGCTGCTTGTGGATCATATCCGACTCTGCGAAGACAGCGCACCTGCCGGCAATCCTAACTGATGATTCGGACTGCAGAGCAATCCCCCCGAATTGTTCAATAGAAATATTCAGGCGAGCAGCTTGTTGGTCCAGAAAAGATCCCGTACCTGCCGCGCACACCGTATTCATGGCAAAATCCGTGACCACTCCGTGGCGCAGTATTATAATCTTGGAATCCTGTCCCCCTATCTCTAAAATCGTCTGCACACCCGGGACTACCTGGGAAGTAGCAATAGCATGCGCGGTGATTTCATTCTTAACAGCATCCGCCCCCACGATAATCCCGGCAAGATTCCTGCCGCTGCCGGTAGTGCCCACTCCTCTTACTTTGCTGCCTGCGGGCAGCCTGCCGCTTAGTTTCTTTAAACCTTTTTGCACCATAGCGATGGGCTGACCCTGTGTTCTCAGATAAATTGCCTCGGCTACAACCCCGCCGTCATCTATGAAAATAATATTGATACTGACTGAACCAACATCTATACCAATGTAGCCTTTCATTTGCATAATGCCTCCTTAACTTCCTTTTTCCTGGTCAGCAGGTCGACAAAAGCTTCAAGACGGGTCAGAGTTCCAGCCTCGCCGGTATGTTCGTCCATGATCATAGTCATGACCGGCGTACCATAGTCAGCTTTCATTTCCGGTAAAATGCTTTCCGCTACTATTTCAGGCATGCAGGTGAAGGGAAAAACCTGAATGATACCATCGTAGCCCGCTCGGGCAAAATTTACAGCGCTGCCGACGCTTTCCTGCCCATGACCGCCGACAAAATGCCGCAGATAGGGGTGCGCCGCTTCACATGCTTCCTTTCTTGTCCTAACCCCCTTGACCATTCCCATAAATATGTGATCGTTTACCCACTCGCTAAGATATATTGAACGATCCACCTCTGCCCCCAAACGTCCCAGTGTCCTTTCCAGGTACTGGTTGGAAAAAGGATCCAGCAGGGTATAAATTTCACCGATCAGCCCCACCTTAACGACTGTTTTTTTATTATCTACGGCAACAGCGGACATTAATTCGTCCGCATTTCTTTTAGCCGCCGCAAGCGCTATCTGAGAATCAGCTCTGTCTAACATCTCCAGCGATTTAGTATAGGCTTTTTCCGTCGAGCCCGGCGTCAATTCCCTCGGTCTGGACCGGAAAGCAGCCATTTCCACCTCATCCACAGCCTGTGCTTTCTGGTATCCGAAGCGTATTGACTGAAAAATATGCCACCAGGAGCTATTTCCTGACAACTCCTTTATTTTGGCCAGCAGCTTAGATAAATGTTTTTGCGGCGGTTCCAAAACAATTAACTTCATGTCGTAGCCCAAATCTTTTAGAATAGCATGTTCTATTTGGGCATAGTAGCCAAAACGGCACGGCCCGCACCCGCCGGCCATAACAATCGTGTCTGCTCCCTTTTCGCTGGCCTCGATAAAGTTGCCAAGGTTTAATTTCAGCGGCAGGCAGGCGAATTCAGGTCCATATTTGGCCCCGATGGTCAGGGTCCTTTTACTGGAAGGCGGCGGCACTACCACATCGACTCCCAGGTATTGCAGCATCCCCTTAACAGTAATAAATAAATTCCCCATATGTGGGAAAGTAACGCGCATAATTCTCTCCTTTTGCTTGGCCGTTTTCCGCCATTCCAATCGGGGACATTCCGCTTACGTCCCGCAGGCGGCTTTTCTCCAGCGTACCATATCTAGGAAGGCCTCCAACCTGGTCATCACCCCGGCCTCCCCGGTGTGTTCGTCCAGGGTCAGGTTTAAAAACGGCATGCCGGAGCCATGAGCGTATCTTTCGATAATCCCGCCTGTCATGGAATCGGGACCACAACCAAAAGCAGCGACATGGACCATGCCGGAGATACCGGGTTGTTCTAGATAGTGAAATGCCGCCCCGACCATCCGGTTACCCAGGGTCCAGAAAAGTTTTTTTGGCAGGCGTGCGGCGTAATTCCTGACAATTTTTTCAGAAACATGTTCCGCTGTCGCCACTACAGCGCCCATTGAGCGAAGGCGGTTGATTATGTCCATACTTATATAAGGGTCGTAAATGTTATAGGGGTGACCGAGCAGGACAATGTTCAATTTCTCACCGTCAGGCAGGAATTTATCTTCCACCCTGCCTTCGATTAGAGCCAGGGCTTCAGAAGGCATCAATCCCATCTGCATCAGCTTGAAATATTTCTTCTGGACCTGCAGCGCTTTAAGACAGGCTCGCCATATATCAAGATGGTTTTTAGTGAAAATGCAACCTATGTTTTTTATGGCGATATAAAAATCTCTATTATTTTTATAAAGGTTGATATCCACTTCGATTAGGGGAGGTAGATTTTTTAAACAGCGGATCATGTCAGGAAGACCTAAAAATTTAGGGCAAATATATTCCCGCTTTTCTATACTGACGATCCTTGGAAGAAAAATCATGTCCGCCTTTCCGGCTAGGTCCAGTACATGGCCGTAAAACATTTTAACCGGCAGGCATACTTCATCCACGGCGTTTTTTAATCCTGCAGCAAGGATCCCTTTGGCCGAATGGGATGAAAGGACTACCTTTGCGCCCAGTTCTTCAAAGAAAACCCGCCACAACGGATAATAATAATAATACAAAAGTGATCTGGGAATGCCAATTTTCATCGATATTAAACTCCTCATAAAAGATGTGCTAATGTTGACCGGTATAAAGTGCCCTACTGCATGCTGTTAATGGTGCGATATTCCATGGCCGGTGCAACCATAGAGTTGGCAAAACCGGTGATGGGAACGATACCGCCCGCGCCCCCGAAACGGCTTATTTCATCATAGACCCCAGAACAGTTAAAAGCGCGGCAATAAATATCAACGCGGCCGATGCGGCTGAACCGGCTTCATTTATACTCAGTCCCCGGCTTATAATCAGGCATATACCCCTCCGACAATAAAAGCCCGGAAAATATTTCGCCAGGTTCTCTGCGCGAGTTTAACCTGTTTAACCATTTTGGCATAATCCTGTTTTTGCTTTTCAGATATTGCTTTCACCTCATTTTCATTGTTTCCCCGTTTATGCGGTGTTATACAAAAAGGACACCTGCCGGTGTCCCGATGTGTTACTCGGTGTGGGCTATTTTAACATTTGCCTTATACTCAACCAGGCGGCCGTCTTCAACATTAGCTGTAAAATTTACAATTTCTACGGCAACAATATTATTCATTGTTCTTGAAGCCTCTGTTATGGCTGATTGGACGGCTCCCTTCCAACTGTCAGCCGAGCCTCCCACCATTTCGGATACTTTAACATACACAGCTTTTACCCCCCTT
>JAQVLS010000226.1 GCA_028704035.1 Desulfotomaculaceae bacterium
ACCTATGATGTAATCATGGTGGATTCGCCTGACCCCATCGGTCCTGCCGTAGGACTTTTCAGCGCCTCATTTTACAAAGATATCTTTGCTTCATTAAGAGACGATGGTATTTTTGTCGCCCAGACCGAGTCGCCCTTTTTTAACCGGGACCTGATCCCCGGGCTGTATCAGGATATATCAGGAATATTCCCCGTGACGCGCCTCTATCTGGCCGTAGTGCCCACCTATCCGGGCGGTTTGTGGACGTTTACTATGGGCTCGAAAAAATATGACCCGCTGGATGTGAATATTTCCGAGATACCGCAGATGGATACAAGGTATTACAGCCCGGCCATGCACAAGACCTGCTTTGTCCTGCCTCCGTTTGTACAGGAACTGCTGGGGCGGCAGGGATGATTGAATATACGGAGAGATGCCCGGGATTTATCGGCAGCGCCGAAAATTACGAACAGTCTGAGATAGTGATTATCGGCGCGCCGATGGACCTTACGGTCAGCTATCGGCCGGGTACGCGGCAGGGGCCGCACGCCATACGCCAGGCTTCGCACGGCCTGGAGGAATACAGCGTCGACCTGGACCGGGAGCTGGCGCATTACAGCTACTACGACGCCGGGGACGTGCTCCTGCCGTTCGGGGCGGTCAAAGAAAACCTGCGCCGCATCAGCGCGGTGACCGCCAATATCCTTGCCGCCGGCAAGACGCCTTTTGTGCTCGGCGGTGAGCATTTAATTTCCTGCTCTGTCATTCAAGAAGCGGCAAAAAAGCACCCCGGGCTGGCCGTGATCCACTTTGACGCCCACGCCGACCTGCGGGACGATTTTCTCGGCGAACATTTTTCCCACGCCACTGTAATGCGCCGGGTAGTAGAAACGATTGGCGGCAAAAACCTGTACCAGTTCGGGATCAGGTCCGGCACGCGGGAGGAATTCGCCTATGCCCGCGCCAACACCAACACCTTCATCGACATGGTTGTGGAGCCGCTCATGGAAAACCTGCCGCGCCTGCAGGGGCTGCCGGTTTATGTTTCCCTGGATATTGACGTGGTCGACCCGTCTTTCGCCCCCGGCACCGGCACACCTGAGCCGGGCGGTTGTTCGGCCAGGGAGATAATTAAGGCTGTCCATTTGCTCGGCGGACTGGATATTGTGGGCTTTGATCTGGTGGAGGTGAGCCCTCTGTACGATCCTTCCGAAAGGACGGCGCTGCTGGCGGCAAAACTCATGCGCGAGGCGATTATGTCATTTGGCAGGGCAAAATAATTTGAGTCAGGCTAAACTATCCTGAATTTTGCACAAGTGCAAAAAATACATTTGACTTCAAACGCCGGATTGGTTATACTTATAAATGTCCGCGATGGGCGCCTGGCAAAAGGCGGCATTGGGGACGCTAAATACGGAGCTGTGGTGTAGTGGCCTAACATGCCTGCCTGTCACGCAGGAGAACGCGGGTTCGACTCCCGTCAGCTCCGCCATTTTTTTTGCCACGGTAGCTCAGTTGGTAGAGCAGCGGACTGAAAATCCGCGTGTCGTTGGTTCGATTCCGACCCGTGGCACCAGCTTCAGGTCAGACCCCCGCAAAGTTTTGCGGGTTTTTTGCTATTGTGGGGATATTTTCTGTATAAAAAAAGAACCCGGGGGCTCTTACAGGTTTGTGGCAATTTTGTTGTAGGATAACCCGGGGGTCCTTATGGGTTTAAATTTCAGATTAAATTGTACCAATGCATTTTAGAACACTCCATACACCGGCCAACACCGTACATCTGATCAAATTCGTATATATCTATTTTCCCCTTGCCATACCCATTGCATTGACATACTATTTCTTTTTGTTTTACTGCATTCAGCAAATCTCCGTGGTATATCCATTCCCCTTGTGGCTTCACGATAAGCCAGACCTGACGTGCAAAATCATAGACCACAGAAGGCGGCGGTGCTTTTTTTATCATAGATGGACCCCCTTTTTCTCCCTTCTCTTTTCTTCTCTCTCTCTTTTTCTCTTTTTGGTATTATTCGATCAGTCAGGCCTTTTTCCTGCTAAATATTCCAATAATTTGAGTTGAGAGATGTCAGCGGTTAGTATTATTAAAAGAAATGAATTTTTTATTAGATCTATAATTAATGCGTCGCCCCACGCCGGTAACATTTTTATTGCATGAAAGGATTGGCGGCATTTTTGCACCGCAATTATCGCATATCCAGGTTCTGGTATCGGCGCTGTACCAAGTTTTTTGACATTTAGGACAAATTCTTTTTTCCATAAAGGCCAGCCCCCCACAGTAATAATCTGTAAATCATACCATAGTTTGTTTTAAATTCAATAGTCTTATTTGTCGACCGTTTTAATTAAATAATCACGAAATTTGTTAAGTAATGTGGGCATTTAATTAATGAACTAATTGACAATAGTCATTTCCAGTGATATTTTTATGATATCAAAACGATATCATAAAAAGGGGGCTTTCAGATGTCTCAGATACCCGGCACAAGCGAAAGACAAATGCATTACGAGGAAATCAAGGCCAGAAGCGCCAGCGGTATAGCGATATTGATACTGAACATCGTCTTGATGATCGGCGCTATCATTGGGTTCATTTACGGCGTTGTTCCAGTTGATAAAGGGGCGGTTTCAGGTTTTCCCTGGACAGGCCTAGCTGTGGTTTGCGCAGTATATTTTTCCCTGATCGGGCCTTTCCTGTTTGTGGGGCTCAAAATCCTCCAGCCAAACGAAGCGCTGGTGCTCACCCTGTTTGGCAAATATTACGGAACGTTAAGGGGAGAGGGCTTTTTCTTTGTTAATCCCTTTGTCGCCGCCGTGAACCCTGCTTCTGTCCATGCTGCGCAAGGTGCGGCGGTTTCCATTGAAAAAACCTCGCCCGGGGGAAAATCCTCGCTCCAGGGGGTCAGCGTGAAAGTCCC
>JAQVLS010000227.1 GCA_028704035.1 Desulfotomaculaceae bacterium
TAATAATCAATTATTGTCAAGGGAGTGAAATCATATGAAAGTTCTCGTGGTAGGTGGCGGCGGGCGTGAGCATGCGTTGGTCTGGAAGCTGAAACAAAGCCCTCGCGTCAAAGAAATATTCTGCGCCCCTGGCAACGCCGGCATTGCCGCTTTGGCCACCTGTGTTAAAGTCAGTGCGGAGGACATTTCCGGTCTGCTGGCTTTGGCCAAAGACAGGGGTATCGACCTTACGCTTGTCGGCCCGGAAGCGCCGCTGTGCGCGGGAATAACAGACCGGTTCCAGGAAGCCGGCCTGAAAATATTCGGCCCTTCCCGGGCAGCGGCTGAGATCGAAGGCAGCAAGGTTGTGGCGAAGGACATTATGGCCAAATACGGCATTCCCACGGCAAAGTACGCAGTTTTTACCAAGCCGGAAGAAGCCACTCAATATATAAATCAGATCGGTGTTCCCTGCGTGGTCAAGGCTGACGGCCTGGCTGCCGGCAAGGGAGTAATTGTGGCCATGGACAAAGAAACCGCCATTGAAGCAGTGCGCTCGATCATGGTTGACCGGGACTTCGGAGAAGCCGGTGAGCGGGTGGTGGTTGAGGAGTGCCTTGTCGGTGAGGAGGTCAGCATCCTGGCCTTCACGGACGGCGTAAATGTTGTCCCCATGATTTCATCACAGGACCACAAGCGCGTTTTTGATAACGATCAGGGTCCCAACACCGGCGGCATGGGGGCTTATGCCCCGGCGCCGGTCTATACCCCGGCAGTGCACAGGCAGGTAATGGACGAGATCATCGTGCCGATGATCCGCGCTCTGGATGCCGAGGGCCGTACCTACTGTGGGATTATTTACGCCGGTTTAATGATAACGGAGCAGGGGCCCAAGGTGCTGGAGTTCAACGCCCGTTTCGGCGACCCCGAGACACAGCCGGTACTTTCCCTGCTGGAGACCGACCTGATAGAAATTATCGATGCTATTTTGGAAAATCGCCTGGACTCGATCGATATCAAGTGGAAAAAGCAGTCCTCTGTTTGCGTGGTGCTGGCATCCGGCGGCTACCCGGGATCATATAAAAAGGGAAAAATGATTAAAGGGCTTGATCAGGTACCGGATGACGTCATGGTTTTTCACGCCGGCACAGCTGAAAAAGATGGCGAGGTAGTCACGGCGGGCGGCAGGGTTCTAGGCGTGACCGCGGCGGGGCCGGACATCCTTTCCGCGATCAATACCACTTACAAAGCTGTTGAAAAGATTAGTTTCGACGGGATGCAGTACCGGAAGGATATCGGTCGCCGGGCAGTTGAAAGAGTACAGTAGATCAGGGGATGGTTCTCTGATTCACCCGTAACCTTTGTCCTTGCATGGTACCAGACATAGGAACGGGGACACACCTCTCTTGCGGGTATTTCATTGGGGTCGAGGTATGTCCCCAATGAATGGCGGGCTAAAGCCCGCCCTACAGTTTTTTTCGACAATCCGAGGCGCCCTAAAGGTGCTTTTTTCTTGATCGAGCATCTTTAGCATGGTAAAATGTTAAAGCGGTGGCATGGTAAAAACCCGGGAGGTGTCGGCATTGTATACTGGAAAGCTCAAGGATGATCTGCTGGATCAACTTTTTGGAGCCATAATGCTGTTAGAAGATCTGGACGAGTGCTACCGTTTTTTTGAAGATATCTGCACTGTGTCAGAATTAAAATCCCTGGCCCAGCGTCTGGAAGTAGCGAAAATGCTTCAGGAGAACCGGACTTACAGGGAAATATCAAGCCGGACCGGGGCCAGCACGGCTACCATCAGCCGGGTGAAGAGGTCGCTGAACTATGGCGCCGACGGCTATAAGCTGGTTTTTGACAGGTTGTCCCAAAATAGCTGAAACCACTTACCAAGAAAAATGCAGAAAAAGAAAGGACAAAGGGGGCCGCCCATAGAATGAATAGAGCGTTCAATTTATCAGCGCTGGTGCGGGAAGACTTGAAGGATATGATCCCGTATGACGCGCCTTACTATGCGGATGTAATCAAACTAGACGCCAATGAGAACCCGTATGGTTTCCCGCCGGAAGTGCTGGTCCAGATTTTCAGGGAAATAAGCGCAGGGGATCTGTGCCGTTATCCTGACGCGGCAGCACTTGCATTGCGTAAATGCCTGAGCGGTTATATATCGGTCAAGCCGGATAACATAATGGTGGGAAATGGTTCTGATGAGCTTATCCTGAACCTGATGCTGGCCTTTGCTGCCGGGGCGAAGTATGCCGTCGCGACCCCGACTTTTTCTATGTACGGGGTGCACGGCCGGATAGCATCCGGTACTTTGCTTGAAGTACCCCGTTTAGATGATTTCAGAATAGATGTAGACGGATTGATCAGCGCCGCCTCAAAACCTGAAGTAAAGGTTGTGGTGATCTGCTCGCCAAACAGTCCCACGGGCAATGCTACCCTTCCCGGGGAAATCGAAAAGATCCTCCGGCAAACGAATGCTATTGTCGTGGTAGACGAGGCTTACAATGAGTTTGGCGGTGAATCCTGTGTTCCTTTACTGGGCAGCTATGCCAACCTTGTTATTCTGCGGACTTTTTCTAAGGCATTCGGCATGGCCGGTCTACGAGTGGGCTATCTGCTTGCGGATACCCGGGTAATAAATGAACTGCTTAAAGTCAAGCAGCCGTACAACTTAAATGTTTTTTCTCAGGCGGCAGCCTGTGCGGTGATGCGGAATCTGCCTCTTTTCAGTGAGAGAATAAACAAAATATTACAGGAAAGAGAAAAACTCTATGAGGAGCTGTCTAAAATTCCAGGTGTGAAGGCGTTCCCGACGCAGGCAAATTTTATCATGTTCCGGACCGCGCTGCCGGCGGATAAAATATATAACGGATTGCTTGGACAGGGTGTGCTGATCAGAAACGTGGAGGGGC
>JAQVLS010000228.1 GCA_028704035.1 Desulfotomaculaceae bacterium
GAAATAGGTATCTCGCAGATTAAATCGTCGCCTTCCCGCTTGAATATCTTGTGCGGTTTCACGTGAATATAGACATACAGATCTCCCATGGGCCCCCCTCTGGAGCCAGGTTCACCCTCAGCGGCTACACGGAGGCGGGAGCCGTTGTCCACTCCCGGCGGGACATTAACGCTGATGCTGCGCATGCGCCTGTTCTTTCCGGTACCGCGACAGGTGGGGCAGGGCTTCTCGATAATTTTCCCCTTGCCGTGGCAGCGGTCACAGGCGCGTGACTGAACAATACGTCCAAATGGTGTATTCTGGGCAAACTGAACCTGGCCGGCCCCCTGGCAGGCGCTGCATGTCACCGGCTTGCTGCCTGCCGCGGCCCCGCTGCCCCCGCACGTACCGCAGACTTCTGTGCGGGCGACTTTGATCTCACGTTCCAGGCCAAAAGCAGCCTCTTTTAAAGTTAATTCAAGCTCAACCTTGATATCCGGTCCTTTTTCAGGCCCGGAACTGCGCCGGCGGCCGGCGCTCCCGAAAAACATTTCAAAAATATCACCAAAGCCGCCGAGGTCGCCAAAACCATTGAATCCGCCAAATCCTTGCCCGTCAACCCCTGCGTGTCCAAAGCGATCATAATTTGTTCTTTTTTCCGGGTCGCTTAAGACCACATAGGCCTCGCTGACCTCTTTAAATTTCGCCTCCGCATTCGGGTCATCGGGATTGGCGTCAGGGTGATACTTGCGCGCCAGCTTGCGGTAGGCTTTTTTTATCTCATCCGCAGAAGCGTTGCGAGACACACCCAACAGTTCGTAATAATCCTGCTTCGCCATCAGTCCACCACCTTGTCAAAATAAACAAAGCAAAGGGGAACAATAATTCCCCTGAAAAAATAATAACATTCCCCAATAGTATATTATTATATACTATCTTGTTGATATGGTACAAATAATCTGCACAGTTTTGGGGCAGATAACCCCCAAACGTGCCGGCAGAACCGTGCCCGTGACACGCGTGACACGGTACGTTTTATTTATCTTCTTCTTTGACTTCGTAGTCGGCGTCGACAACGTTGTCTTTGGGGTCCGGTCCGGCGGCGCCGGTGCCGGCTTCTTCGGCCTGGCCCGCGTCGGCCTGCTGCTGTCCTGTTTGCTGGTACATGGCGGCGCTCAGCTCATAAAGCGGACCTGTCAGCGCCTCCACTTTGGTTTTAATTAGATCTGTGTCGGTACCTTTCAAGGCTTCTTTCAGCTCGTCCGTGGCCGCCTGGAGTTTCTCCAGCGCTGCGGCGTCTGCTTTGTCTTTAAAGTCCTTGATTGTCTTTTCCGCCTGGTAGACCATGCTGTCGGCCTGGTTTCTGATCTCTACCCCTTCTTTACGCTCCTTATCTTCGGAAGCGTGCTGTTCGGCTTCTTTAACCATCCTGTTTATATCATTATCATCAAGTTTAGTTGTAGCGGTGATGGTCATGCTCTGTTCTTTGGCTGTGCCCATATCTTTGGCCGATACATTAACGATGCCGTTAACATCGATATCGAATTTCACTTCGATCTGAGGCACGCCCCGCGGCGCCGGCGGAATCCCGGTGAGGGTAAACCGGCCCAGGGTTTTGTTGTCCGCGGCCATTGCTCTCTCGCCCTGGATGACGTGTATTTCAACAGTGTTCTGCCCGTCCGCCGCTGTAGAGAAAACTTGGGATTTGGCAGTCGGGATGGTAGTATTGCGCTCGATCAGTTTAGTAAACACACCGCCCAGAGTTTCGATACCCAGGGACAGCGGGGTCACATCCAACAACAAAACATCCTTGACCTCACCAGCCAGGACCCCCGCCTGGATGGCGGCGCCGATAGCGACACACTCGTCGGGGTTAATACCCTTGTGGGAATCCTTGCCCAAAAACTTGCGGATTGCTTCCTGTACTGCCGGCATCCGGGTGGCGCCGCCGACCAGCAAGATTTTATTGATATCCTTTGGCTCCAGACCGGAGTCTGCAAGCGCCTGGCGGGCCGGATCCATTGTTTTTTCCAGCAGGTCGGCCGTCATTTCCTCAAAACTGGCTCTGGAAAGGTTGATGTCCAGGTGTTTCGGCCCGTTCGCGTCGGCGGAGATAAACGGCAGGTTGACATTTGTCGTGGCCACGCCGGAAAGCTCGACCTTCGCTTTTTCAGCAGCTTCTCTAAGGCGCTGCATGGCCATTTTGTCGTTGCGCAGGTCAATGCCTGATTCCTTTTTGAATTCTGTCGCCAGATAATCAATTACCCGCTGGTCAAAGTCATCGCCGCCCAGGCGGTTGTTGCCGCTGGTGGCCTTGACCTCAAAAACGCCGTCTCCCAGTTCCAGGATGGAAACGTCAAATGTGCCGCCGCCTAGGTCGTAAACTAAAATTGTCTGTTCATCTTCCTTATCCAGCCCGTAGGCCAGCGCCGCCGCAGTCGGCTCGTTAATAATGCGCAGGACTTCCAGGCCGGCAATTTTGCCGGCGTCTTTGGTGGCCTGGCGCTGGGAATCACTGAAATAGGCCGGCACGGTGATAACCGCCTTTTCTACTTTAGTACCCAGGTAGGCCTCGGCGTCCGCCTTCAACTTCTGCAGAAGCATCGCCGATACTTCCTGTGGAGTGTAATCTCTATCATCAATGGTTACTTTATAACCAGTCCCCATATGGCGTTTTATAGAACTGACCGTGCGGTCCGGATTGCTCACCGACTGTCTTTTGGCCACCTGCCCGAGCAGCCTTTCGCCGGTCTTGGAAATACCCACTACCGAAGGAGTAGTCCTCGCTCCCTCAGCGTTGGGGATCACTATCGCTTCACCGCCTTCCATCACAGCCACACAGGAATTTGTCGTACCCAGATCTATTCCTATTACCCTAGACATTGCAAAAACCTCCTATTATATAATAAATTTA
>JAQVLS010000229.1 GCA_028704035.1 Desulfotomaculaceae bacterium
CAATTTGATATTTCCTTTTCCTGTGGGAGTAGTTCGGCATTGATTTCATCAATACTGTTGATGTGTTCCTGTCTTCTGTCAGTTATTGCCAGAAGATGCTCAATTTTTTCCGGGAGCGAGATTTTTGACTGCTCCAGAGTGATTTTATATATTTCCTCCATCAACTTTGTCTTCTTCTTCTGTAAGTCATATATTCTATTGAGCAAATTAACGAATCATCTCCCAACTTCATTATAGTCCGATTATAGACCGATCGCCTCGGGCGGGGCGGCAATCTTCATTGCTTCCTGCCACGTATCCCGCAAATCCGAAACTAAATCCAGTGCCTCACCCAGGATTAGCTGGTTCTTTTTCATATTTGCCTCAATTAAACGACGGTTGATATATTCGTATAAAGAATGTAGATTGTTTGATAGATCATAATCCATATTCAATGTGTCACTCAAATGGGTGATAATTTCCTGCGATTTCATGATGGCGTTATGGGCTTCCTGTAGTTTACCTTCTTCGATAAACTTAATAGCCTGTTTGATAAATTTTACCGCGTTTTCATAAAGGATTAGAGTCAGTTTACCTTTACCCGCGCTTGTAACAGAATTTTGCCGATACTGTTGATACGGATTGGCATGGTACATGTTTTGACCTCCCGTTGGCTTTTAGTATGCAGACGCCGAATTCACGCGACTTTAGTCGTGGGTAGTTGACTATCTACTGCTGCCCGTTGAACAGGCCCGACAGCCAGGCGCTTTGCTGGTTCATTTTACTTAATGCCGTCTCCAGCGCGGAGAACTGCTTGTAATACCGGTTTTCCAGAATATTCAGCCGGTCGTCCCAGGAATGGATCTGTTTCTCATACCCGGTTATTTCCTTCCCCATAAAACTGGCGTCCACAGAACTGTAGGAACTGTCGGCGCCGGCTTTGTCGATAAGCTGGCCGATCCCCGCGCTGACGCTGTCATAAAGCCTGGTAGCCAGTCCTTGCCCGCCGTCCGCGTCCGTGCTTCTGGCAAACAGGTCCATTACAGCGTCGGGGTCGGCGGCTATGGCTTCCTTCAGCCTGTTCTCGTCTATGTGCAACCTGCCTTTTTCGTTGTAATCACCGGTGGTGATACCTATGGCGGTCAGGATGTTATAGCCCTGGCTTACACCCGGGACAGTAGAAGACAGAGCGCTGCGCATCCTGCCGACGATTCTGTCTAAAAGGGCGTCGTTGCGCAGCAGGCCGGCCCTGGCTTTTTCCTCCCATTTTTTTTCCTGGTCGTCTGTTAATTTTTCACGCTGCTCTTCAGTAAGGGGTAGATAATTTTTATCCCTTTCTTCCACAAGCTTGCTGTTGACTTTGTCAATTGTCGTATTGTAAAGCTCAACAAAGGTTTTAATAGATTCATAAATCCCGTCAGTGTCCCTGTTGATATTTACACTGACCGCCTCGCCGGCGGAGACCCCGGTCAAGGTGTATTGTACGCCCGCAATGGTGAACTGGTTGCTCGCCTGGGTTAAGGCCGTGCCGTTCAATTCAAAGGCGGCGTCTGTCCCGTTTACCGCAGCGAACGGCTCAGCCCCCAAATGCAAGGCGCCAAATAATTCAGCAGCGTTGGAAACATTGTCAAAGTCAATTGCCGCCCCGGCTCCGGTAGCATTAGATGAAATAAACATGCGGCTTAAGGTTTGGTCAAAAAAGGCGGTGACGCCCGCCCCGGCATTATTAATCTTGTCCACCAGGTTATTGATCGTGTCCGTGTCCGGAGCAACGCTTATTTCCGCGCCTCCGTTAAGCGTAAACACTACCGGTTCGCTGCCGGTCAGGCCCAGCTGCTCCCGTAAATTTGTCCCGCCGGCATTAAAAGTTACCTCAGCGCCGCTGTTCAACCTGGCGCTGCCGGCCAGCGCGGTGACCTTGATCGTATTGCTGCCGGCCACGGCATTGACTGCAGCGCTTACTTTAACTATCCCCTCATTGGAGGAGACAGCTTTCTTGGCCAGGTAAGTCCCCTGCAGTTTCATGTTAAAAACATTGTCGCGCAGGGCGCGCAGCGAGTTATTTATCTCTCGGTAATCGCTCCTTTTCCATTCAGCCAGGGTTTTATTTTGCTATATTTTATCCTGTTTCATAAGCTGGGTCTTGATTAAATTACCGTCCATCAAGTCAATATCCAGACCCGAACCGGACAGGCCAAAATACCTGTTAATGCCGCTGATGCCTGACATTGTTAGCCCCCCTCCACTCCATAAAATCTATAAATAAACAAGTTTTTTTGGGTCTTAAACAGCCAGGTCAATCTGCTGGATCGTGCCGGCGCGCCCGCTTTCATACAGGAAAACGCCTGTGTTTCTCACTGCGCCGTGCAGCAAATTCGCCTGATCCTTCATCTCAAAAGGCGCGTTGACATTCCCGAGGAAAATCGCCCCGACACCCTTCCTAAACACAACCCCGTCCAGGGAAACTACTTATAACACCTTTAAGGCATTTATCGGCTTTTTCCGTTAAATATTAAGTGTATAAAAAAATTAAGCAGACAAAAAAGCCCCACCGGCTATCTAGTGATGTTCCAGTGAGGCTTTAGACTAACCTATCAATATTATTACCCAGGTAGGACAGCCCGGAAAGGACTGCCGCTTTCCCTTCCGCCGCCTTGTCCAGCATCTGGTTCACCAACCCGCCGCCCTGCTCTGCCGTGCCCATGGCCTTCCTCAATACGGCAATACCCACGTCCTGCTTCAGCTGGACCTGTTTTTTAATTATTGACAGCGCCGCTATGTCCATCAGTACCACCTCTGTTCCCCGTAGATTTTATGAACTGTGGCAAAAACCGCGCGTCACTGGCAATCCATCCTGGACACCCCGGTTTGCTCGTCCAGAACGCTGATTTCCTGCTGCAGTGCGTT
>JAQVLS010000230.1 GCA_028704035.1 Desulfotomaculaceae bacterium
CACGGCCTATTTCATAAACTTTTTCCATTCCGCCCACTATCAATCTCTTTAAATGTAATTCCAAAGCTATCCGCAGGTACAGATCAATATCAAGGGCATTATGGTGAGTAATAAAAGGCCTGGCGCTGGCGCCTCCGGCTATCGCGTGCATAGTGGGAGTCTCGACCTCTAAAAAGCCCTGAGCGTCCAAATAAGCACGCATCACCTTGATGATTTTACTTCTTTGAATAAACACATTCTTGACATCAGGGTTTACAACCAAATCAACGTAGCGCTGGCGATATCTCAGTTCAACATCTTTCAGTCCATGCCACTTTTCCGGCAGAGGACGCAGTGATTTAGAAAGGATTGTTATATTCTTTACTCCTACTGTGATCTCGCCTTTCCTGGTTCTGAAAACATATCCGGATACCCCGATTATGTCCCCAATATCCAGCTTGGTAAAAAGCTCATGCTTTTCTGGCCCTACATCGTTGAGCCTCACATAAACCTGAATCTGTCCGGTTAAATCCTGAATATGTCCAAAACCTGCTTTTCCCATGTCCCTTTTTGACATTAGTCTTCCGGCAATCACTACATCCTGGTCCTCAAGATCGGCAAAGCCGTTGATGATGCCCTCCGCATCATGAGTCCTCTCAAACCTTGTACCAAAAGGTTTTATCCCGCTTTTTTTCAGTTCCGACATTTTTTCATGCCGCACCATCATTTGTTCATTTAGATCAATTTCCCTGGTATTATCGTTTATATCCATCACAACAATACTTCCTTTCAATAGGAATTACTCCGGCCAAGACACTGAGAGTACTTGATAAACCACTTTACCCACCGGAACAGCTACTTCTACCTCGTCTCCCTCTTTCTTGCCCAAAAGTGCACTTCCCACCGGTGCTTCATAAGATATTTTGTTATTCAAAGGATCGGCTTCTGCCGAGCCTACTATTGTATAAGAAAACTCTTCGTCTAGTTCAATGTCCTTCAGTACGACCTTGGCACCAATTTGCACCGATGCTTCACCGTTTTTAACCGGCTCCACCACCTTAGCATTTCTCAGCATTTTACCTATTTCCATTATTCTGCGCTCAATAAAGGCTTGTTCATTTTTTGCGTCATCGTATTCAGAATTCTCGCTAATATCGCCGAACTCTATAGCCTGCTTGATTCTTGCCGCAATCTCTTTTCTTTTTACAGTCTTCAGGTTTTCAAGCTCGTTTTCCAGCTTGGCGAGCCCTTCCGGTGTTAAAATAACTTCTTTTTCAGCCGTCATACGATTCTCTCCCTTAAATAAAGTCCACTCAATGAATACTTAGCTTATGCACCGCATCCCCTAGTGGTTACAGCCTCAATTTAAGAATACCAACAAGCACTGCGCACGTACGGCAGTGCTTGTTTTCCATGTTGTTATCACTACTCCTGCAAATCTCTAGATTATTATATAGACGGCACTACCTTTTGTCAAGACAATAAGGGGGGCAAAAAAGAGGGTGCTCCGGAAGATACTAGCGAACGCCGGGAGCATAGACAATATTATTTACTTTTCTTGTGCTTTTATGATATTGATAACATTATTTACCTCATCTTGTAAATCCGGTTTTGATACATATGCCTGTGAACGTTGTTCTTTCATTATTGTATTAGTATCAACAGACAAAAAACATTCCTTTTTCAAGCACAACAACCACTGCCTTCGGTTGTGCTATTTGATTACTTTCCACAAACGTCATTATATAATTGTTGCCTTCATTGAGTAATTTCCCATTTTGTAAAACATTTGATTCTGTACCCTTTGTCGCTTTTTCCAAACTAATATCCCTAAAGACCATCAATCATTGACAGCAGAAACAACCCCAGTGTTATTTCTACGGGTATCCGCTGCTTTTTTTATCGCTGCAATCTTCTCTTCTGTTAGGCTCCTCTCAAAACTGCGAAGTCCCGCCAGTTTAAAGCCATGTTTCTTGCTCAATTCTCCAATAGCAAGGACTTTGTCAATTGTTATATCTCTTCCCAGTGAATAGGATTCGTATTGCTTTTCCAAAGCCAAGATCATCGTCTCGGCCATACAGGCATAACATTTGCCCGACGGAAATCCAAAATCAAAATTGAATTGCGGCTCTCCGGGAACATCAACTACCCCGCCTTCCATCACCAACACATCGTCTCTTTCCTTGGCGACAGCCGGCGAAACATCCCGGGGCCGAGCCACATCGCAGATAACAGCCCCCGGTTTAATATCCGCAGGATGAATCTGGTAATCCAAGGAAGCTGAAACAGCAATGATTATATCGGCCTCCTGCAAGGCTCCTCCGTCATTGCTTATTTTAACGGCAACCCCCGTGTCATACATGATTTTTGCCCTTAATTTTCCCAGTTCCGGCTTTCTGCGGGCAATAAGGGTCAAGTCCTTGTTCTCCCTCGCGACAAGCTGTGCACATACGCTGCCTATGGAACCGGTTGCACCGAGTATTACTATTTTTGCCTTATTAAAACCAATACCCATCTTCTTCGCAGCATACTTAACACCTTCCAGCGCCGTATAGATAGTGTAACTGTTTCCCGTTGTAACCGGAATATCCGTGTTATTCGCCACGGTAATACCGGCATCTCCTACCACCGAAGTCAGAGCCCCCAACCCGACAATCTTTGCCCCATTTTTGGTAGCAAGCCTGACGTAAGCACTTATTTTCTCAATTACCTTTTTTTCGGGCATTTCTAATAACTGGCGCGAGTTCAGTGTACAACCGATAAACTCCCCACAGCATTCGTTATACGACGACCTCACCCCGGTAATCTCGGATACCTTAAGAGGAGGAAGGAGTCGTGTCACTCTATCCAGCAGGATCTGTGGCATACCCTTCGCCAAGGGAAACTTTCGCAA
>JAQVLS010000231.1 GCA_028704035.1 Desulfotomaculaceae bacterium
CGAGAAATACAACAAACCCTCCCGCTTTCTTGAGGAAATTCCTCCCCACCTTTTGAGCGTTGACGATTTTTTGGGGAAAACCAGTAGAAAACACCGGCCAGGGATGGCAAAGGTTGCCGGCGCCAAAAAATTCTTAGCATCAAAGCGATTTATTCTTGGTGATCGGGTCAGGCACAGTAAATGGGGCCCGGGTGTGATCGTCGGGGTGCAGGGCGAGGAAGAGGACACAGAGTACCAGGTGGCCTTTCCAGAACAGGGTATTAAATTACTCCTGGCAAAATTCGCGCCGCTGGAGAAGGCGGACGAGGAGTTGGACGTGTGACGCGAGAAATGAGACGTGAAACGCGGGCGTGTCAAGGGGACAATTTTCTTGACGCGGTTCCCTTGACACATATCTTGTGAAACTGATTGTTGCAGTTGATACAATGACGCTAGAACGGGGATACACTAAAGCGAAACGCAAGCAAATAAATGTCTCCCGTCCCGATTAATACCGGATGAATACAGCCCTGCAAGAATCCGGGTTCAATTTCATTGATGTATTTTAGGCTACACAGCTCAAGTTTTTGTCTTTTGGCAATACTATTATTAGACCGGTTACGGAGGAATTATGGAGCGTCTCCTGATCGTGGCCGCCCTTACAGCGGTTATCCATTTTGTTAATACCCTGGCTTATGCCATGCGCATATCGGGTGTGCGCACCCGTCGACTAGCCACGGGCTTATCTATTTATAATGTGATATTTCTTGTAGCCAGCACCGCCAATACTATTCAGGCGCCGCTCCTTGCTTCAATGGTGGAGATATTGATCAAAACCGGGCAGACCCAGGCGGGGGGCAGGGTGACAGATGCACAGCTGATTAACAGCGCCGCCTACCAGGCGTTGCTGGTCTCGCTCAGTCAAAATGTACGGCTCATCATCCTGGCTGCGACTGTGGGGACTATCATTGCTGCGGCCTTGATCCCCGCTTTTGTCAATATATTTAACCGGGCTATCTTCTCATTCGAAGAGACCGGCTCAGTGCCCCGCATGCTGGTCAGTATTATAATATCGCCCCGCCGGTTTATGAAAGCCGGCGGCCAAATTAGCCAACCGGGCAAGAGGAATTTTAAAATAACGCCCAAAAAGAAGATTGCCATCCCCAAGACATTTTTATTTTTAAATATTATTGTTACCGGCGTGTATACTACCGGGGTACTCTCCGCCATTTATGCCGGGGCGCTGTTTCCCAATTTCCGTTCAACCGCAGCTTTGCTGTCGGCTGTGGTGAACGGGATAGCTACCATTCTCTCGGCGACGGTAGTCGAGCCTACGGCCGCAGCCATTACTGACCAGGCGCTGCGGGGAGAACGGAGCGAAGAAGATGTGAAACAAATGGTCATATACCTTGCACTCACAAGGATCTTGGGCACCGCTTTGGCCCAGCTGATTTTTGTGCCGGCAGCTTACCTGGTCAAATATGCCGCTTCCCTGCTGGTATAGCGAACGTAGCGTGTCACGGGGATACCTCTTTCTTTATATTCTTTTATTGTTACATGGTACCAGACAGCGGAATGGGGACACACCTCTGTTTGGGGCCTGGCTTTGGAGCCGGGGTATGTCCCCGATCGGGATGTTTGGGAAATGTCACCAAGCTGATGAGGTCAGAGATATGTCCCGACTAAAAAAGGAAGTGTGGAGATGAACCAGGATATGGAACGGGCCAAGGAGAGGATCGAGTCTTTAAGCGCAGAGATAGAGGCTCATAATTATAGTTATTATGTTATGGACGATCCTACCATATCAGACGCCTGTTACGATAAAATGCTCAGGGAGCTGGAAAAGCTTGAAAAACAGTACCCCTCCCTGGCCAGCCCTTATTCACCTACGCAAAGGGTTGGCGGACAGCCCGGAGAAGGGTTTGCCACTGTACGCCACATTTCTCCGATGATGAGCCTGGCCAATGCTTTTGAAGAAAGTGAATTAAGGGATTTTGACCGCCGGGTGCGGCAGGCGTTGCCCGGAGAAACTGTCAAATATGTTGTTGAGCCCAAAATAGACGGCCTTGCTGTTTCTCTTTTTTACGAAAACAGGCTTTTTTCCAGGGGCGCCACCCGCGGTGACGGTGAGACGGGTGAAGATATCAGCGGGAATTTAAAGACTATAAAAAGTATGCCGCTGCGCCTCCGCCAGATCGTCCGGGCCCTGGAAGTAAGGGGAGAAGTTTACATGTCGAAAGATTCTTTTGCACGGCTGAACGAGGCCAGAGAGGAAACAGGCGAACCACTCTTTGCCAACCCCCGCAACGCCGCCGCTGGGACCCTGCGTCAGCTTGATCCGAGGATTACAGCATCACGCCGGCTGGATCTCATTGTCTATGGCATAGGCTTTAGTGATGAAGTTGACCCGCGGTATCACAGGGACGTCTTGCAATTATTGCAGGAACTTGGTTTGCGGGTCAACGAGTTCCGGTTGTTTGATTACATGGCTGAAGTTATAAAATACTGCCTGGATTGGCAGTCGCATCGCTTTGAGCTTCCCTACGCGGTCGACGGGCTGGTCATAAAAATCAACTCTCTCGACCAGCAGAAGAGGCTGGGGGCGACAATGAAAAGCCCCCGCTGGGCTATCGCTTATAAGTTTCCGCCGGAGCAGGCAGTTACAACTGTGAAGAATATTTTTGTGCGGGTGGGGCGTACCGGCGCACTTACACCCACCGCAGAGATGGAGCCGGTGCGGATAGCCGGCACCACAGTAAGCAGGGCTACTTTACATAATGAAGACAACATACGCGAAAAAGACATCCGCATCGGCGACAGGGTGATGATTCAGAAAGCGGGAGACATAATTCCCGAGGTCATTGCCGTCCTGCCGGATGAAAGGAAA
>JAQVLS010000033.1 GCA_028704035.1 Desulfotomaculaceae bacterium
ACTTGGAGACTGCCGCAGAATAGTTGCAGAACGGCAGGGAAGTATCCTATTTGTATACTAAAAAACACAGCGCTCAAGCAGACAATATCTGCGCGCTGTGTTTTTTAGTATACACCTTTATAAAATTAATGCCATATCATTCTAATTACAGCCGCTTCACTATAGTTCGATGTCTAGCTATAATATAGGTATGAAAAAAGGAAACGCACTGTCTTTAATCAGCAGAATCAGAGCAGAAGCAAATAGATTCATTGTCAGGGAACTTGCAAATCATGGGATAAAAGGGATTGTTCCCTCCCACGGTGATATTCTAATGGTGCTTTTTCAGGGAGAAAAATGCACTATGAAGGAATTGGCAAACCGGATTTACAGGACAAAATCAACAGTAACTGTATTAATAGAGAAACTTGTTGAGTATGGCTTTGTTGAAAAGGAAAAAAGCAGTATTGATTGCAGGGCAACCTATATCAGGTTGACCGATCAGGGAATCGCGCTCAAACCAGTTTTTGCTGACATTTCAAAAAAGCTTGATGCGTTGTTCTATGGTCACCTGACAAGCAAAGAAGCGGAAATCTTTGAGGAAATACTGCGTAGAGTGATAGAAAAACTGGATAACAAAAAGGATATTTATACACTTAATCAATAAAAGACTTGACGATGGTTCGATATCTAACTATAATATTATTGTAGGATAGTGGGCGCATAATTTCATAAAGTAAGGGAAAATGCTAGATTTTAAGGGAGGCATAGAAATGATCAAAATAGAGATTTCCAAAGAAGCAAGGGACTATATTCTAAGTAAGAATAAAGCCATTACTGTGGAATCAGTATCTATGGCCAGTTGCTGTGGCTACAGTAACGAGCCGCTTGTGTTTGAATATAAACCCTCCACACCTGAAGATTATGAAGAAGTTATAGTTGATGGGATTAAAGTTTACGTTTTTAAGGAGGGAGCTGTTATTGCTCCTGGTGGAGCCAGGATATGCCTGGGAGATAATAACGCCCCATATAAAACTTTGATAACCGAAGGGTTGAGATACAGGGATTGTTTTGATAATACCCATCCAGGGTTATACATATAATGATATAAATATGGTATTTATTGGGGGCGCGTTTGGCTGACCTAGCCGGTTGCCCCCTTTTTTTGCCTTATGGCGGCTACAAGATATCCTTTTTCCCAGGGTCGCAGAAAAAGAATTATTTAACAGCCGCGACCCAGATGGCTGCCTAAAATACGCAGAATTCAATTGACAATCTACTGTGCCTGTGGTTATATTTTTATATATAAACCATTGATTGAAGGGAACTAAAACCACACACCAGCTATAAAGAGAGTCAGGGCAGGTTTAGTACCAGTCCTTATCAAAGGACTGGTATTTTTGTTTTGTACGCTTTATCCAGTGGCAAACGCGGAGTCAATTTAAAGGTAATGGGCACCGGGGCCAATATCCCCCTGATAAATAAGCCTACTTATTCTCGGATGCTTACAGGGGAGGAATACGTCCAACTGGTTTTATTCCTAGCGCTTCTGTTGGTGATAGTGGTATGTTTCTATTTATAAAGACGAAACTGGATTTTGTGCTGCGGGCCACCGGAATAACACCAGATGATCAAGATAACGACAGGCTATTGTTGAGTTAAAATAAGTAACCGGAGGATAGTTGTTTGTCTAATTTACCGGGTAATGAGGGTAAATCGAAGTATGTGCGCGAAACTTTTAATTCCATAGCAAAAAGATACGATTTAATCAACACACTGATGACCCTCGGTTTGGACAAGTCCTGGCGAAGGCTGGTGGTAAAACTTTCTGAGCTGAAAGAAGGAGGCACGGGCCTGGATGTCTGCTGCGGCACCGGGATGCTGACTATTGAGCAGGCCAGAGCGGCTGGTCCGGCGGGGAAAATAACCGGGCTGGACTTTTCTGAAAACATGATCGAGGTCGCCCAGCAAAACATAAGAGATTTTGCGTTAAAGGAAAACATCTGGTTTGTTCGGGGAGACGCCACGGACCTACCGTTTGAAAACAGCTTTTTTGACTGTGCTACCGTGGGGTGGGGACTGCGCAATGTTCCTAATGTTTTTAAAGCAGTGCAGGAAATGACGCGTGTAGTAAAACCGGGCGGGAAGGTAATATCACTTGATATGGCCCAGCCGACGGCGCCTGTTTTCAGAGAATTTTACTGGCTGTGTTTCGACAGGGTAATTCCTGCTGTGGGAAACTTGTTGTCAGGCAATAAAAAGGCGTATAAATATTTTTATAGTTCGGCCAGGGGATTTATGCGTCAAAAAGAGCTGGCGGATTTATTTGCCCAAGCCGGATTGGCTTAAACCCGTTACCTAACCCGGTGCGGCGGCGTAGGCGCGATAGTGGAATGCAGGAAACCATTGGGGGACAGTCCCCCTTACTCGCCTAAATAGGCCTTTCTGACTGCAGGGTTGTTGACCATTTCTGCGGCCGGACCGGAAATAGCTATTTCCCTTGTTTCCAGCACATAAGCGCTGTTGGCGATAGAGAGAGCCATATGGGCATTACACTTCGTGACGCCGCGTCCGAAAATTGTCCAGCAGCAGGTAGAGGGTGGGGATGACGTAGAGGGTAAGGGCTGTCGAGATAACCAGCCCGGAGATGATGGCGATAGCCATTGGCTGCCACAGTGGGCCGCCGACCAAAGCCATCGGGGACAGGCCGCCTACGGCGGACAGCATGGTCAGTAGGATTGGGCGCAGGCGCGCCTGGCCGGCCTGCGCCAGCGCTTCCCGTAGCGGCTTGCTTTCCTTGACGGCCAGCTCAACAAATTCGATCAGGACAATGCCGTTCCGCACGACCACTCCCGCTAGGCTGAACATGCCCAGCGCGGCCATGAAGCCGATCGGGTTGCCAGTCACAAAAAGACCCAACAACGCCCCGCATATGCCCAGAAACACAGTAACCATAATAATCAGCGGCTTGAGCAGGGAATTGAACTGTGTGGCCAGCAGCAGGTATATCACGACCATCATCATCAGAGATAGGCGAGCCAGGTCGGCAAAAGACTTGTCGCCCTCTTCCTGTTCGCCGCCGTATTCAATTTTATAGCCTAGCGGCAGATGGTAAGACTGAAGGTTATTTTGCAGGTCATTCAATACCTTGGAAGGGAGGCGGTCCTGGGTGTAGCTTGACACGGTAACTGTCCGCGCCAGTTGGTCGCGGATAATCTGGCTTACCGCCCAGGTTGGGATTACCTCGGCCAGCTGGTTAAGCGGTATGCCGGCCCCGTTTACGCTGGAGGGGACGGGCAGGTTGTTTAACTGCTCCAGTGGTACTGATTGGTTTTTTGCGGCTTTCAAGACCACTTTGATCTGCTCGTCCGGCAGTTGGTAGGTGGAGACAGCCACGCCGTCGGTCATTAAACGCACGGTCGAGGCTATGGACAGGTTTGTCACACCGAGGCGGTTGGCTCGCTCCTCGTCGACCATAACCTTGTACTGGAAGACGTCCGGGCCCATGGTATCATCCACATTGATGGCGCCCGGTACGGCCCGCAGCCTGGCGCTGATATCAGCGGCGATGGCCCGCAAAGTATCCAGGTTTTCGCCCTTGATCCGGATTGCCACAGGCGCGCCTACGGGCACCCCCTGTTCCAGCGTGCGGACCAGGATGTTGGCGCCGGGGATCTCCTCCCTGAGCCGTTCGCGCAGGATATTAACCAGCGCCTCAGGTTTCCTCATGCCCCAGCCCTTCCGTGTATTTATATAAATACCCGCCTTGTTGTCCCCGCTGACATAACTGACTTCATTATAGTAAAACTGGGGAAATGATTTCCCCACATAGCTTGCTATTACTGCTACTTCAGGTTGTTCTGCCAGGATTGCCTCGATTCCCATCACCTGCCCCAGTGTCTCCTCTAGGGTTGAGGTGGTGGGCGTGGTGATGTCGACCAGAAATTCGCTGCGGTCGTCGGCGGGGAAAAAGGTCTTGCCGATAAAGGGGACAAGGGCCAGGCAGATCACCATGAAGACAGCGGCCAGGGCGACGGTCCGATGGGGGCGGTCGAGAGCCTGGCCAATGGTTTTTCGGTAAAAGGCCAGCAGGCGCCGGTAGGTACCCTCCGCCAGCCCGCCGTCCCTCTGAAAAAAGGCCGCCACAGCGCCCCGCGCCAGCTTGACCGGGCGGCTGGCCAGTTGAAACCTGACAATTGGCGTCAGAAAAAGAGACACCACCAGGGAAGCCAGCAGTGTGACGGTAACGACCTGGGGAAGTGAAAAAATAAATTCACCGATGTTGCCCTCAAGCAGGAAAAGTGGGACAAAGGCAGCGATGGTAGCCACTGTGGCGTTGGTAATCGAGTACGCCACTTCCCGGATGCCGAGGGTGGCCGATTTAAACGGACTGTCACCCAGTTCCAGGTGGCGCTGGATATTGTCGTTGGTAACGATGGAGTCATCGACCAGGACGCCCAGCACTATCACCAGGGCGGCAATGGAGACCTGGTGCAGCTTGAGGCCCATCATTCCTAAAGGACCCATGCCGAGCAGCACCGAGAGCGGTATGGCAGCGGCCACCAGCATGGCCCCGAAGGGCGGCAGGGCGAGCAGGCATACCAGAAAGACGATACCCATGCCGATAAAAAGCTCCTTGTAAAGATGATTAAACTGTTCACTGGTACTGACGGCCTGGTTGAAGACAATATTGGATGTGACTCCGGCCGGAAGCGACTGTTTCAGATTTTGCTCGATATAGGCCTGAATGTCGGAAACAACCTTAACCCTGTCGATATTTTCTTTGGGATAAAGCACCAGGGAAACGGCCGGTGTCCCGTTGGAGCGGACCAGGACGGAGGGTTCTGCCGTGGTCAGGCTTATTGTGGCTATATCGCGTAGATAAACGGGATTTCCCTCCGTGCTGACTTTTAAAATTGTTCCGCCTATAACCTCTAGGTCGAGATATTCACCGGTGGTCTGGATAGCTATGCCGTAAGGCTGGTCTATCAGTTTGCCGCCCGGAATAGTGACGTTGCGGGCTTTAACAGCGTCCGCAACCTGGCGCCAGGTCAGGTTGTAGCGGGCCATCCGGTCCATGTCCAGGACAACCTGGACTTCCCGGTCGGGGAGTCCTTCACGCTGGATCTCCGCTACGCCCGGCAGACTTTTCAGCTCGTCCTTGACTTTGCGGCTGACAGTTTCCAACTCCAGGTAGTCTAGACCCGGCGCCTCCAGGTGCAGGACCATCATGCAGGTGCGGATCAGATCTGTAGCGAGCTTTGGTTCCATGATCTCTGCGGGTAAATCATGGCGGATCTCTTCGATTTTATAGCGGACGTCGTCCCATGCCTTTTTAGTATCCGTACCGGGATAGGCCTCGATCGATATTACTGAGAGGCTTTCGGTAGAGACAGACCAGATTTTTTTGACGCCCTTGATCGTCTCAAAGCCCTCTTCCAGTGGTTTAGTAACCAGTTTTTCGACTTTTTCGGAGCTGGCCCCGGGATAAGTCGTTACTACCCTGGAGAAAAGCAGTGTGATATCGGGATCCTGCTGTCGGGGAATGGTATAAAAGCTCATCAGCCCCCACAGGGACGCCGCGGCAAAGAAGACCAGGATAATTTTTTTGTATGTAAGTATCCTGCGCAGCATCGTTACGCCCCCTGAATTAGTCAATTAATTACTGAAAGTTCTGTCTCAGCACCGGGTCGCCGTCGTGCAGGTACAAGGCCCCCCTGACGACCAGTTCCTCTCCGGGGGTAAGTCCTTCCACAATCTCGATTAAATTGCCGTTGGCGACGCCGGTTTTAATATCTCTGGCATAGCATTGATCATCACGAACCACGAAAACTGTAACTGTTGGATCCCGCTTGACCAGTGCCCCCACAGGGATCCAGACAGCGGTTTCTGTCTGGATCCGGCTAAACACACGGGCTACCATGCCCGGCTTTAAGGCATGGCCCGGGTTATCCAATTTCACTTCCATCAAAAAAGTGCCGGTCTGGGTGTCAACCGCCGGATTGATCAGGTCGACCGTGCCCGTCCAGCTCTGTCCGGGCAGGTCGGGACTGGATACGTCCACGGGATCGCCCGCCTGCCAGTCCAAGAGCGCCGCCGCCGCAAGGGTGACCTCCACCTTGACCTGGTCCAGGTTGCCGATAACGTAGACAGGGGCGCCTGCGCCGGCCATTTCCCCGCTTTCCCCGAATTTTTTGAGTATGGTCCCTTTAAAGGGAGCTTTTAAATTGGTATAGCTGAGCTGCAGCAGGGTCAGGCCAGCCTGGGCCCGGGCCCGCTCATAGTCGGCAACGCTGGCACCCCGGCCTTCAAAATAAGCCGACTGAGCCTGACGATATTTGGCTGCGGCCAGCGACAGCTGGGTACCGGCGTCATCGAACTGGGCCTTGGAAATGGCGTTTGCCCCATAAAGGCTCTCAGCCCGTTCGTAATCCAGCCGGGCCTTCTGGTAGGCTGCGTCTGCCTGATCCAGCAGCGCCGCCGCCTGGTCGATACCCGCCCGGGCTGCTGCCGCAGCCGCTTCGGCCGCTTCGGCCTGGGCCCGGTAATCAGCAGGGTCGAGGGTGGCAAGGGTTGTCCCTTCATCCACCTCGGTTCCTTCTTCCAGGAGAAGGCCTTGTATCCTGCCGGCTACCTGGAATCCCAGTCTGGACTGCTGCGAAGGCAAGACGATGCCCGCCAGCCCGCCGCCCTGGTTTGTGGTTTGGGAAAGGACTATGGATGTTTCCACAGCTCTGGGGCCGGGGATCTGAGCGGTTTGTTTGTTTCTATCTATGATGAAATAGGCTGCTAATCCAAATATGACAATAACCAATATGCCGGATAGGGTTATTCTCCGCACGGCCTTTTCCCTCCAAATAAAAAATTATAAATTTAAATATTTGACAAATAAGATTGCAGTTATATTTTTTTACTATTCTTCCATTTGGTTGTCAAGGATTTTTTAACTATTGTAATGGAGGTTTTTTGCTATATCTTTATTATGAACCAAATCGGTAAAAAAGGGGACTGCAATTATGAATTTTATTAGCGACCGGCTATTGTGGAAAAGTGAATAAAATATTATGAAGTTCAGATAATAACCTTATGAACAAAAAAAAGAATATAAAAATATTATTCATAACGTTGGTGGTAATATGCTTTATTTCCGCTCTTTGTAGTACAGTTGTGGTAAAAAGAAATTCAATTAACGCGTTGTCAAACTCCTGGTTTTTTCAAGCAAAGCAGAATGAAGCGCCCGAATACCAGCCGGGCAGGTATACTACGATTATTGATGAGCAGGAAAACGTCCTGTCAATGATGTCCCGCGCAGTATACGCGGGTGATGAAATTTATACCGCCGAAGGGAAAATTTATCGACTGGAACGGGTGCAGGGCGACTTGGCTGCGGCACATTTTTTAGGTATGGATCCGCAAATTGTAGCCTTAAATGAATTTTTCGCTTCTCAGGAAGTACCGGCGATCAAAGAAAATACCGACAACAAGCCGGCGCCACCCGCCAATTTTGCGATTTACCACACCCACACTGACGAGTCATATATACCCTCCGAAGGTACTCATACCATAAAATTCAAAGGCGGCATTTTCAAGGTGGGTAAGGTAATGGTTGAACGTTTAAGAAAAGTCGGAATGGGTGTAAGTTACGACCAGACGCCGCACGACCCGCATGACAATAACGCTTATGTGCGTTCTCGGAGGACGGCCGCAAAACTTTTAAAAACCAACCCAGTGGCGATGTTTGACGTGCACCGTGATGGGGTGCCTGATCCGAATTATTATCGAGAGAAAATTTATGGTCAGGACGTATCCAGTCTCCGTCTTGTTATAGGCCGGCAGAACCCGCGCATGTCGGCTAACCTGGATTTTGCCAAACAGATGCTGACTGCGGTAAATAATGTCCATCCCAAAGTGGTAAAAGAGATTTTTGTGGGCAAGGGTGACTACAACCAGGACTTGCTGCCGACCGCCCTGCTTATCGAGGCGGGTACCTACACCAACAGCAGGGAGGAAGCTGAGCGGGGTGTTGATCTGTTTGCCCAGGCGCTGCCCAATGCACTTGGTATAAGTGTTGCTACTCCGGCGCCGCAAAGTCCGGCGGCTCCTACTAAATCCACAGGCGCATCCAGGGGGGCGTGGAAAGCGGTTGGGTGGATTCTGGGAATGACTGTTATTGGCGCTCTGGCCTTTATGTTGATTAACAACGTAAAACTATCCGATATGAGAAGAAGATTGATGAATTTCAGCAAAGAGATTATTCCCCTGATCCCGCGCCAGGCGGCACGCAAATTAGGGATTAATAACGAAAATAAAAGGAAAAACGAATAAAGATAAAACGGCAAATCAAAATATCGCTTCTCAGGTTATAAATAATGTTATAATTATTTGGACGGAATGATACTGAAGAGCGATATGGAGATGTTTTAGATGGTGCATATTTATTCAATGAATGGACTTAACATTGCTTTGGACGGCAACAGCGGAAGTATACATGTTATAGATGATGCGACATATGATTTGCTTTCGCAGTTCAAAAAGCCGTTTACCTTGGAACAGGCGGTCGAGAAGCTGCAGGGGAAGTATCCGGCGGAAAGCATCAGGGAAGTATGGGAGGAAATTGATTCACTTGTAAAAAAAGACCTGCTGTTCGCCCCTGAAATTCAGGTTTCTGATTGGAACAATATAAATATAAATAGCGGCTTGAAAGCCTTGTGTCTTCATGTAGCACATGACTGCAACCTCATGTGCGAATATTGTTTTGCTTCCAAAGGGAGTTATAAGGTAGCAAAAAAACTGATGCCGGAAGAAGTAGCTTTTAAAGCAGTGGATTTTATCGTTGAGCATTCCGGTAAGAGAAAAAATATAGAGATAGACTTTTTCGGTGGCGAACCGCTGCTAAATTTTGATGTTGTAAAAAAGACTGTGGAATATGGAAGAAAAATAGAAACACCCGCCGGCAAGAGATTTTACTTTACCATTACTACTAACGGCACGCTTCTTGACGACGAAAAAATAAAATACATTAATGAAAACATGGACAATGTAGTCATCAGTATCGACGGGCGAAAAGAAGTCCATGACGCAATCAGGTATGATGCCGCAGGGCAGGGTACATATGACAGAATACTCGGCGATGCTTTGAAGTTGGTCCGCTCCAGAGAGAACAAGAGTTACTTCATCCGCGGCACATTTACTTCCAGGAATTTGGATTTTTCAAAGGATATTTTGCATCTCGCCGACCTTGGATTTGATGAGATATCAATGGAACCTGTTGTTGGCAAAGGGGAGGAATTCCACATCCAAGCAGAGCACATTACGGAAATCCTTGCTGAATATGAACGGCTTGCCTATGCATATGTAAAAAGAATTAAAGAAGGGAAACCTTTTAAATTTTATCATTTTAATGTGAATATTTATAAAGGCCCCTGTCTGTATAAAAGAATCTCCGCTTGCGGCGCGGGCACTGAATATTTTGCCGTAACACCGGAGGGGGATCTTTATCCCTGCCACCAGTTTGTGGGACAGCATGAATTCAAAATGGGGAACCTTAACACTGGTATAAAAAATAATATCTTAAGCGAAAGGTTCGGAAAAGCCAACATATTAAATAAAGAAGACTGCCGTAATTGCTGGGCAAAACTTTACTGTTCGGGCGGCTGTCATGCAAATTCTTACTATGCGGACGGTGACATTTTAAAACCGGTAGAGTTGATTTGCGCCATGCAAAAGAAGCGTATTGAGTGCGCTATTATGATTGAAATATGCAGGCTGTTAGAAGGTGAAAACAGCTTTATTAAATAGTCAGTTGATGTCCCCGTAAGGAGACAAGGGGGACGTTCTTTTGGTCTCCCCCTTGCGGGATTAGAACTCGGCGTTTTTAGGGGTCCTGGGAAAGGAAATAACGTCGCGGATGTTGGTCATTCCGGTCAGGTACATCAGCAGCCTTTCGAACCCCAGACCGAAGCCTGCGTGCCTGACGCCCCCGTATTTCCGGATGTCCAGGTACCACCAGTAATCCTCTTTGTTTAACCCCAATTCAAACATCCTTTTTTCTAAAAAACCAAGCCTTTCCTCTCTCTGGCTGCCACCTACGAGCTCACCGATGCCCGGTACTAAAAGGTCCATGGCGGCGACGGTCCGTCCGTCATCGTTCATCCTCATGTAAAAAGCCTTGATCTCTTTCGGGTAATCCGTTATGAAAACCGGCTTGCCGAAGTGTTTCTCAGTAATGTAGCGCTCGTGTTCGGTCTGTAGGTCGATCCCCCATGCAACGGGGTATTCGAACTGTTGTCCTGATTTTTTCAGGATATCGACGGCCTCAGTGTAAGTGAGATGGCCGAAGGTCGACTCAACCATGCTCTCCAGGCGTTCCAGCAGCGACTTGTCGACAAAGCTGTTTAAAAAACGCATTTCCTCCGGAGTGTTTTCCAGCACATAGCTTACTATAAATTTGAGCATTGCTTCGGCCAAGTCCATGTTCTCCGCAAGGCCGGCAAAAGCGATTTCCGGCTCGAGCATCCAGAATTCGGCCGCATGCCGCGGTGTGTTGGAGTTTTCAGCCCGGAAGGTAGGGCCGAAGGTATAAACTTTGCTAAAAGCCATGCAGTAAGTTTCCGCTTCCAGCTGGCCGCTGACCGTTAAGTTTGTTTCTTTGCCGAAGAAATCTTTGGTGAAGTCAACGGCGCTTTTTTCATTATGTGGGGTCCGGTCAAAGTCCAGGATGGACACCCGGAACATATTCCCAGCGCCTTCCGCATCGCTGCCGGTGATAATGGGTGTGTGCACGTGGACAAAGCCGTTCTCCTGAAAAAATTTATGTATGGCGTAGGCAGCGATCGACCTGATCCTAAAAACGGCGGAAAAGGTGTTTGTGCGGGGACGCAGGTGGGCTATGGTACGCAGATATTCAAAGGTGTGTCTTTTTTTCTGCAGGGGGTAGTCCGGGGAGGAAAGCCCCTGGACTTCTATAGACTCCGCCTTCAGCTCGAAAGGCTGCTTCGCCCCTGGGGATTCAACAATCTGCCCGGCAACTATAATGGCTGAGCCAGTAATCAGTTTGGACACTTCATTATAATTTTCCAGCTTATCGTCATAAACAACCTGGATGTTGGAAAAAAACGACCCGTCGTTTAGTTCAATAAATCCAAAGGCCTTGGAAGGCCTGGCTGTCCTCACCCAGCCGTTTACCAGTATTTTTTTATTCAGATATTTTTCTTTTTCCGCGTAAAGTTCCTTAACTGTGGCTGCTTCCAATCTATGTACTCCTTCCTGTAAACTATATCAATATATAAAGTCCTCTTCATTTTTACTCTGTTCTTAACAATTATTCTTTTATGTTCATTTTATTTTTTGCGCTTACATGGTTGAGTAAAAAGATACCCATTGTCTTTTGTTATCCTTGTTACCATAAATAATAAAAATAAAAAGACGCCTGAAGCGTCTTCTTT
>JAQVLS010000232.1 GCA_028704035.1 Desulfotomaculaceae bacterium
CATGTTCGGCTGTTTCCTGCATATAGCTGAGATATTTCCGGACTGCGGCAACCATCGTTTTGACCCACTCGTATTTTTCCGTTGACAGAGGAGTGCTGATATAACCCGCTTTTTCCAGGTACGGCAGGGCCATTTCGGTTAGCCGCTCCAGGTCAGTCTCCCTGATATAGTGGCCATTCAGCCAGTTAAGTTTATCAAGATCAAAAACAGCAGGACTTTTAGCCACCCTTTCCAGAGTAAACTGCTGTTTCAGCTCGTCCAAGGAAAAAACCTCCTCCTCACCCCCGGGAGACCAGCCCAGCAGAGCCAGAAAATTTGCCAGAGCCTCCGGCAGGTAACCCTTGTCCTGGTACTGCTCCATAGAGGTGGCGCCGTGGCGTTTACTCATCTTGCTGCGGTCCCTGCCCAAGATCAACGATACGTGGGCAAACACGGGAGTTTCCCAGCCCAGGGCATTATATAATAATATCTGGCGCGGGGTATTGGATAGGTGCTCCTCCGCTCGGATTACATGGCTGATTTTCATAGTATGGTCATCCACTACAACTGCGAAATTGTATGTTGGAATGCCGTCTGACTTAACAATAATGTAGTCGCCTATCTCGCTGCCCGCGAATGAAACGTCTCCCCGCACTAGATCCCTGACCAGGACCGCCTCGTCCTCAGGCACGCGGAAACGCACCACCGGCCGGCGGCCGGCGGCTTCCAATTTGGCGCGCTCTTCGGCGGCAAGATCCCGGCAGCGCCCCAGGTAGCGGGGCAGCTCGCCTTTAGCCATAAGGGCTTCTCTTTCAGCAGCAAGCTCTTCTTCACTGCAATAGCAGAGGTAGGCGGCGCCGCTGTGTAGCAGGTAAGCAGCATGTTTTTTATATAAATCCAGTCTTTCCATCTGCCGGTAAGGCCCATACGGTCCGCCGACATCGACACCCTCATCCCAATCCAGGCCCAGCCAGCGCAGCGCGTCCAGGATGTTTTCCTCAGACTGGCGGGATGAGCGTTCTAAATCAGTATCTTCAACGCGTACAATAAACGTACCGCCGTAATGGCGGGCAAACAGCCAATTAAAAAGCGCCGACCTGGCTCCGCCAATATGTAAAGGGCCTGTGGGGCTTGGCGCAAATCTCACCCTGACTGATGACAAATCATAATCCTCCCTTACCCGACAAAAGGGTTAGTGTTAATTAATGCCTTTTTAAACGAGCTTATTATAACATTTTCCTTAAAGAACGGGCAACTGCTCCCGCTATTCTATGAGCTGAAGGGATCAAGAACTAACGCACAGATCTGAGCATCGCCACGGCATAAGCAGCGATGCCATTCCCCGCACCAATGAAACCCAAGCCCTCGGTAGTAGTCGCCTTAATATTTACCTGGTCAGCACTGATGCCCAGTGTTTCCGCCAAATACAAAACCATTTTCTTGATATGGGGGGCTATCTTGGGCTCCTGCGCTACTATTACCGAGTCCACGTTGAGAATTTCAAACCCCCCGGCATGGAGTAGTTCTTTTACCCTTGCCAGTAAGACCAAGCTGCTAATTCCCTTGTATTTCATGTCGCTGTCCGGGAAATGCTTTCCGATGTCTCCTTCTCCGGCCGCGCCCAGAAGAGCGTCCATAATAGCATGCGCCAGCACATCAGCATCTGAATGGCCAAGCAACCCTTTTTCATATGGAATAATTACCCCACCCAGGATCAAAGCCCTGCCCTTAACCATTTTATGGACATCATGGCCTATGCCGACTCTCAATATAAATCCTCCTAAAATAGCTGCAAATGATTAAGACACTCCTTATGAAAAGGAGTGCGGGGCGCCAGACTGCTAAAAATAATAGCCTTGCTTTTAACCACCGACCGCCTTGATTATGGCCATAGCCATATCTAAATCCTCCGGTGTGGTAATCTTTATATTTTCATAAGAGCCCATAACAATCTTGACTCGCCGGCCCAGGGATTCCACCAGAGCTGTGTCATCTGTCGCCAGCAAGCTATTGTCCCGTGCCCTGCGGTGAGCTTCCACAATCAATTTATAGCGAAATGCCTGCGGTGTCTGCACCAGCCAGGTATGATTCCGGGGCATTGTCCTGGTGACAAAATTATCTTCATTGGCCAGCTTAACGGTATCCTTAGCCGGAACCGCGCATGTGGCAGCACCGTGTGTTTGCGCTGCGGCAACAACTGCGGCCAGGATATCCAGGCTGAAAAAAGGTCGGACTCCGTCATGGATAATAACAATGTCAGTATCAGGAGAAAGCGCCAGGAGGCCGTTATACACAGAATCCTGGCGTTCTTTTCCTCCCGGTACAATTGCTGTAATCTTATTTAATCCAAGTTTTTCAACCACGGCGCCGTAACAGTAGCCTTCCTCGCCGGGAGTAACTACAATGATAATTTCCTGCACTGCAGGGCTGGCCTCCATGGTTTTTAACGCATAGCCCACCAGTGGGATACCGGCTAGGGCAAGAAACTGCTTCTTTGTCTTCATTCCCATCCGGGTGCCGCTGCCTGCGGCAGGCACTATCGCCGCTATTTTAACCAATAATGTTCACCTCAGCATAACCTGCCTGCTCATTAACCCGGCGTTCATATTTTGGCTTGGCAAAGATCATTCTCCCGGCGGCTGTTTGCAGAACACTGGTAACAAGCACAGGGATGGTCTGGCTGATATAACGCTTACCGCCGTCCACCACGATCATCGTGCCGTCATCAAGATAGGCCACGCCTTGACCCGTCTCTTTCCCATCTTTGACAACCTGGACTACCATCTCCTCACCAGGTAGTACCACCGGCTTCACCGCGTTGGCCAGCTCATTGATGTTGAGCACTTTGACACCATG
>JAQVLS010000233.1 GCA_028704035.1 Desulfotomaculaceae bacterium
GTATAGCCGAAATCTTCCGTCACCGGGCGGTAAAAATACTCTGCCGTTTCCAAAACCAGCACCGCATCGCCACGATTTTCAGGCCTGAATTTAACATAAAAATGTTCTGATGTCAATTTTTCCATGCCCCAGGCGCCGGCAACGGTGTAGACTTTGAGAGTTTCTCTAACAGTCCAGTAGCTATAGGTCCTGGCCGCCGCAGGAACCTTCCAGATGAAAGCGCTGATCAAAACAAAAGCGGCCGTCAAAATTTTTACGGCCTTGAGTAAAGCGCCACCGCGGCTGGCAGTGTCTGCGTTGCCCGATACTATGTTTTGAGTTGTTACAGGTTTCATAGCCAGCCTCCTTACTGATTTAATTTAATTAGTTAATCAGTATGATTATAAGGCTGGTGTCCGTCCCTTACCAGCGGAAATATTTGACCTGCGGTGGTCGTCATTCCTGTTTTGCTTTCCATTCATCAATTATTAATTTTACTTTTTCAGTTTCCGGCCCTTCCTTGGCCAGGGCTATAAACCTTTCCAGTTCCTGTATACCCCCGACATAATCTTTTTTTTCATTCCCCAGCACATAACCGTAGAGAAGGTGCGCCTCCGCATAATTCGGATCTTTTTCAATTAATTCCTGTAGTTTAGCTATCGCCTGATCATTCTCATTCGTGTTGTAATAAACATAGGCGATCATATAACGGGCATCGGAATAACCGGGATCAACCGCCAGAGCCTGTTCATAGGTTTTTAAAGCCCGGTCCGGCTTGCCCGCATAAATATAAGCGTCTGCCAACTCCATCAAAACAGCTGTGTTTTCAGGCGCCTTTGCGGCCTCGGCTTCAAGCCCGGCAAGTCTTTCCTGCGGGGTACTCCGGGTTGTCCCGGATTTCTGAGCTCCTCCGTCGGAAGGCTGCTTCTGAAAAAGAGCTGCCAACGGAATCACCAGGCCGATCGCAATTAAGACAGTTATTGTTATGAAGATAGCTTTCCTTAACTTGCTTTTTGACCTTCTAAAAAACATTTTCTCACCCCAAACTTATTATAGCACTGTCAGGTAGGTTGACAATCCCCGTTTAAAGGCAAAAAGGTTGCCCGGAACTCTTCTTAATCCCGGGCAGTATAAAATATTTAAGTTACGGCAGATAATCCAGCGGGTCACGCGGCACGCCCCCTACGATGGTCTCCAAGTGCAGGTGCGGTCCGGTAGAGTTTCCGGTTGAGCCGATCAGACCGATGGTTTCTCCCCGGTCGACTGAATCTCCCACATCCGCATATATTTTAGAGAGGTGCGCGTATCTGGTCACCAGGCCGCCTCCGTGGGATATATCGACTTTCATGCCGTATCCCCCGGCCCAACCTGCGTCAATGACGGTTCCGCCGGCCACCGCTACCACACTGCTTCCATAGCTGGCGTCCAGGTCTATGCCTTCGTGCATCCTACCCCAGCGCATGCCAAAGGAAGATACCACACCCCCGTTGCAGGGCCAAGCCAGTCTTAGCGAGCCGCCCCTGGAGGCCACCATGGTGATTGCTCCCTTAATCACTTCTTCTGTCCTGGGTTCACTTTTTACAACCTGGTCGAGAACCTCCCTGACGGTTTCCAGGCCGTTTTCACGTGTAATTCTGTATGTTACCGTCCTCTCACCGGGTACACCCGCGCTGACAATAAGCTTCTCCCCCAGCAGAAGTCCGTCGTCATATTTGACATTGACCGGATATGGAATTTTCTCGTCTATAGTGACTTCCCTGGTCGCTACGACCGTGATTAAAGGCGCTTCCCGGCTCAGGTACAGCACCTGGTCGATGCTCAAATTCTCCGGATCCATACCCGGATTGGTAAATACGATCTGATCCAGGTCGATATTTACGGCACGCGAGATATCCCAGAGGTTATCGCCGTCTTTGACCGTGTACTGAACGATCTTGTTTGTCCCCAGTAAAACCATTTTTTTAGCAGCTTCGAAATTCATGGTTTTGCTGATGTCTGCAAGAGTATCGGCTATTTCAACATCTTCTTTGAATTCTAATTGATCGGCTGGTTCAATGGGATAAACCGATTTCAGCCAGCCCAGCAGCGTCTCTGCTTCCTGTCTGTCTTTCAGGAGAACCTTCTCTTCCCCGTTAACCAGGATGACCGCGCCCTGCATTCTAAATGTCAGAGCTCCGTCCATCTGCGCCTTGAGCTCCTCAAAACCCAAAATATCTTCGGCTTCATTCTTAACCTTTATACCCTTGTATGAAATCTTCTCTACATAGCTTACCGTACTGCCGGCCTCGCAGGTCTTATCATCTACCAGTTCGGCCAGGACTTTTTTGGCTGTGGTTTTATTAGCAGCAATGGCTATCACTTCCCCATTCACCTTGACCGCGCATGCATTCCCGGCGAAAACAACATGTAGTAACAGCGCCATTGTCAAAGACAGCACAACACCAATCACTATCCGGCGCGGTATGGTTTGTTTCATAAACCATTTTTGAGCAATAACAACCAGCTCCGGAAGGCGCCGCAGGCCTTTTTGCTTAAGCGGCAAAAGCTTCATCTCCTTCAAAACATTATTATCAGGCGGTTAAATTCTGCGATTTAAGGTTAGTCAGACACATGTGGGGAAACATCGATACATTATAACACAGCAAAAAATATCCAGTAAACAAGCTGCTATCTCAGAAAACGGGAGAATAACAGACTTAATCCGGCATAGCAGTGAACCTTTGCCTCATATGCCAGGTTGTTTGCAGAATGGCGGGCAGGGCGCAAAAAAAATACCTTGTCCCGGAAAAAGACAAGGCGTCTTTTCACCTTAAGTACCGTAAAGCCCCCAACTTCAGCTTAACAATGTCGTGTA
>JAQVLS010000034.1 GCA_028704035.1 Desulfotomaculaceae bacterium
ATGTTCTTCCTTGGCCAGGATGGGGAAGTTCTCAACAATGAAGCAATATACTAAAATCAAAGCGCTCCACATACCGATAGTGAGAGCCCACTCCCAGATGCTGGGGAAGTAACTGCCGCCCATAGCTTTGGCCATCCCGGTAAATACCACGTTCATCCGGTTAAAGACAACGCCGACAACTACCAGAATGGATGCGATCAGAACCCCGTTTTGCTTGTTGCGTATAGACGGTGAGGCGTACATAATGATCGGCAGGATAATGAATACGATCATCTCAATCAGGAACATATTGCTCTCAAGGGAGCCGTTAAAGGCCATGCTAAGTACGCCGCGGTATACCAGGTCGACAACTTTAACTATGAGGTAAATAATCAGCATGACCAGTGTGACTTTTGTCAGGCTGGAAAAAATCGGCGTCTCAGGCTCTCTGCCGTATGCCCTAGCCGCCAGGGTGCCTTCCACGGTGATCATAGCCGGCCCGAGGAAGAAGGCGGACCAGACAAAGAAGAACGGTATAAGCATAGACCACCATAGCGGATATAATCTGTCAATGGCGACAATGTACAGTGAACCCAGTGAGGACTGGTGCAGCGAAGGTAGCACAATGCCCAGTATCAGCATGAAAGGCAGTATTTTGTGCAATATTTTCTGCAGAGCAGGCACACGGAATTTCTCAAAAAAGATCTCGCCGAACTCCAGCACCTGCACAGTTGTATACAGTGAGATGCACCAGAATACTTCAAACAGCACTGAGTGGTAACCCCAGTAGAAGAACGGGCGCCAGAAGTTAAACCAGCGGCCGATATCCAGGAAAAGACTGACCATCGCTATGATGTAGCCAAGCAGCGAAGTTAATAAAGCAGCACGGACGATCGGCAGGTATTTGTCCTTGTGCAGCACGTGCACGATCAGTGCGGTGCTAAAGCCGCCGCCGGCCAGGGCGATGCCGCAGAGCAGGTCAAAACCGATCCACAGTCCCCATGGCCACTCGTCGCTCAGGTTGGTCACCGAGCCCAAGCCGAAAACAAAACGCCAGAGAGCGGCCCCGGCAGCGATCAGCACGAACAGTATCAGCAGCTTTCTAAAACCAGTCAATCTGAAAGTAAAGTGGCGTCCAAATTGCATTTATATCTCACCTCCAGTTTGTTGAAATTTATTTGTTATCAACCGGTTCATATAGTTCAGACTCATCATGCACTTCGGCGCGGCGCTTGGTGTAGGCGCGCATGATAGTCAGGACGGCGCCCCAGCCGAAGAAAATATAGGGAGTCCACTTGAGCACGTCCCAGGTCAAAGACGGTATTGCCTTCTGGGTAACAGGCTGGCCGAAAGCTTCCGTTCTGAAGCCGATTTTATCAAAAGGAACGTCAGATATATACAGCCAGGAAGTACCGCCGTATTCTTTTTCACCATAGATATGATTGATGTACCTGGGGTCTTTGCTTATTCGATCACGTGCAAGAGCCAGCAGTTCATCCCGCTCCCCGTAGATTAAGGTTTGAGTGGGGCAGGACGTCACACAGGCAGGCTCGAGTCCTTCCTGCATGCGGTCGTAACAAAAACGGCATTTCAACACGAAGGGGAAGGCCTTATCCCACTGGAAGCCGGGTACGCCGAACGGGCAGGCGATCATACAGTAGCGGCAGCCGACGCAGTAGTCCTTGTTTGCTTCGGTTGGTTTGTAGATAACCGCTCCTTCTTTTGTCTTGACAAATGAGTGGGTAAAGCACGCTGATTCACAAGCTGGCTCATTGCAGTGCATACATTGTTTTTTTACAAAGCGCCATTTAATTTGGTCGCCTTCCTCGATCACATAGGAGCTTACGTTGGTCCAGGTATCGGCGCTTAATTTCCCCGGGCTGTCCCAGTTGTTGGAGAACTCACCCAGTTGGGCCGGCAGGTCATTCCATGATTTACATGAAACCTGGCAGCTGCGGCAGCCGATACACCTGGTAACGCCTACCAGGACACCTTTTGACATCGTTACTCCTCCGATTTCTGCTTGAATTTAAGGTGTTATTTTACGCTTTCTTCACGTTGCAGAGGAAAGCTTTTGATTCTGGTATCATCGTGTTTGGATCCCCGACGCTGGGTGTTATGTCGTTGGCTGTGCTGCCTGTTGCTATTCCCTGGTAACCGAAATGCCAGGGCAGGCCGATAAGCTCGATTTCCTTATCTGCGACCTTGAACGGCTTAATTATCGGCAACACATTAGCCTTGCATTTAATCTCACCGCGGATGGTGCTCACAGAAAGTATATCGCCCGGATTAACTCCCAGTTTTTTAGCTAGGGCCGGAGATATTGTCGCGAACATTTCCGGCTGCAGTTCCACCAGGTTGGGGCAGTTTCTGGTCACGGCGCCGCTCTGGTAGTGTTCAAGCAACCGGTGTGTCGTAGCGATATAGGGGTAGTCCGGAGACGCCGTTGGCGCAATTTTAGCATAATCACCTTTATATCTCACAGTCAACGGGTTGCTTTGTTGTTTGCCCATCGGGTTATCTATCGGGCTTTCCACCGGTTCGTAGTGTTCCGGCAGCGGGCCGTCCTTACAGCCGGTTGGCGCGAACAGCCTGCCGACACCCTCGGTAGTCATAATATAACAGTTCACGGCAGATTTTTCCGGGGTGATAAATGCGCCTGTTGCCGCATCTTTGAAACCAAAATCAGGCACGTCGTTGTTTTCCCATGCTGCGCCGTTCCAGGCAACCAGTGAGCGTTTCGGATCCCAAGGCCTTCCTGCCGGGTCGGCAGAACAGCGGTTGTAAACGATACGCCGGTTAGCCGGCCATGAGAACGACCATTTCGGGAAAAGGCCTAGATTGCCTTTATCTTCTCTGCTGCGCCTATGCGAGGCAGGCACCTTCAGCACGGGGTCGATATACATGTAGCCGGTATAAATCCATTGGCCGCATGCTGTCGTGCCGTCATCTTTGAGCTTGGTGAAAGAGTCAAGCAGGGAACCGTCCGCTACGTTAAAGCCGTTCATTTCGTTAGCTATCTTGATAATATCAGGTTCGTCATGCCCGGGCATATCGTAGTCCCACACCGCATCCATGATCGGGGCGGGGAACTTGCCGCCGGCCTTGTATTCTTCGCGGATTGCTTTGAATATTTCATAAGCGATCCAGAGGTCGCTCTTGGCTACCCCGGGCGGCTCAACGGCTTTCCAGCGCCACTGGATCCAGCGCGAGCTGTTGGACACTGTGCCTTCCTTTTCATAGGAAAAAGCAGTTGGAAGCAGGAAGACCTCGGTCTTGATGTCCGCCGGGTTGGCGCCAGGACGCTTCCAGAAAGAAGCCGTTTCGGTCTCAAACAGGTCTACGGCTACCATCCATTCCAGTTTTTCCAGTGCCTTGCAGGCCACGGTTGCATTAGGTCCGCCTACTGCCGGGTTCTGGCCCCAGGCGAAGTAGCCCTTGATTTTACCTTCAGACATATCTTGGAATATGGCCTGGTGAGAGTGATCTTTGCCGTCATGCTTTGGAAGATAATCGAAGCAAAAATCATTATCTTTGGTCGCTTTTTCTCCGTACCAGGCTTTGAGCATGCTAATCAAAAACTTGGGTTTGTTGGTCCAGAAGCTGGTCTTGGGAGTCTCTTTTTCCAGATAATCTTTAAGTGTGGGGTGCAGTGCCGCGTTCACAGAGGCGAGATAACCAGTCAATAAGTGATATAAAATTCCCTGGTCAGTGGAGCCCTGTACGTTGGACTCACCACGCTGGGCGTTGACGCCGCCGCCGGCGATGCCGATATTGCCCAGCAGGAGCTGCAGCATGGCTGTGGCCCGCACATTTTGACTGCCATGCGAGCTCTGGGTGATACCCATAGCGTAAATGAGGTTGCCCGCCTTATCAGGCTTGCCGGTAGAGCAGTACAGCTCACAAACTTTCTTGTAAACAACTTCTGGTGTGCCGGTGACATTACATACTGATTTGATATCATAACGGGATAAATGCCTTTTCAAGATCTGGAATACACACTGCGGGTCCTGCAAGGTCGGGTCTTTGGCTATCGCATCTCCGTTCATCTGGTATGCCCATGTTTTTGTATCATATTTACCGTCAGCAAAACCGGAGAACAAACCTTCGCTGAAACCATATTCCGGGTTGACCAGGAAAGAAGCATTCGTATAGTTAAGGACATAATCATAAAAATAGAGGCCGTTCTCAATTGCGTAGTTCATAATACCGTAGAGGAACGCGATATCTGTGCCGGGGCGCAGCGGCGCGTGAATGTCAGCTTTGGCTGCCGTTTTGGTAAACCTGGGATCGGCAACAATTACTTTGGCGCCCCTGGTACCCACGGCAATGCCTAAATGGCGCATGATCTGCGGGTGATTTTCTGAAGGGTTGGCGCCGATAATTAAAAATACGTCGGAGTTTTTATAATCCGTAAAACTATTGGTCATAACACCCCTGCCGAACGTTTGGCCAAGACCGGCCACAGTGGTGGAGTGTCAGAGACGGGCGTGGTGGTCGAGATTGATGACTCCCAACGCACGATGCATTTTTTGGAAAAGATAGTTTTCCTCATTGTCACAGGACGCACTGCCGATGTGGCAGATAGCCTCGGTGCGGTTAACGGTGACACCCTTTTCATCTTTTTCTACAAAGGTCGAGTCACGTGTATCTTTTACTCTCTTGGCGATTTCTTTCAGAGCCCACTCCCAATCTTTCTTTTCCCACTTGTTGCTCCCAGGCGCGCGGTAAAGCACGTCCATAATCCTGCGGTCGTTAGCTACCCTTTTGCGTTTTTTGTCAACTATGGTGTTGGCGTCGCCCAGGGCAATACCCTTGGAGCACATGGTTCCCTCGTTGTTGGGGTTGTCCGGGTCTCCCTCAATATGAAGTACCCTTTCCCCCTTTTCATCTGCATACACAATAAGACCACATCCGACTCCGCAAAACGCGCAGACAGAAGCAGTCTCCTTTGCTTTACTTATTTTGAGGGGACCCATTTCAAAAGTGGGTCGCGACTCTTCAGCTGTGCTGGCAATAGCCGGTACAGCAGCCGCGCTTCCTAGAAGTGCGGTCCCGGCAGTGCCCAAACCAAAGAATTTCAAAAAATCGCGACGACTGACTTTTTGCTTCACAAACTTGACCTCCTTTGGCATAAAAGTGCGCGTTCTCAGTCATCTCGTTTTATCTCCTTTCCAAGGCTGGGAGGCACGCCAGTTTCCCTGCATACCCTAACGTCCTGGAAATCATAGCTTAAGCAGCTTTAGATTGCCAGGCTCGGAGATGTTTAAGTGCCAAAATAATTTCTGTATAAACCCTACCCCCCGTTTTTCCTCCTTTCTCTCTGTAACCACAATAATTTTTAGGCTGCATCAACGGTTTTATTAAAAAAGATTATAAAACCATAAAATAATTATATCAGCAACCAGTTAATTATTAAAGTTTATTCTATAGTATTTATTATTTTACCTGCATAATAACAAACATTTCTATGTTTTACTAAGAAATTTTAATTAAAGACTTACTGCGGTTGGTCATCCGCCGTTTCAGCCATTTGCCGCCGTTTTTTTCTGCGCGCGACCCGGCGTTCAGTAATACGCACCACAAAAACACTGAATTCAAAAAGCAGGTACATGGGACCGCTGACTATCAAACAAGTAATGATGTCGGGAGTAGGGGTGATCACAGCGGCTATAACTACAGATACCAGGATCGCGTAGCGCCGGTTTTTGGCAAGAAAAGCATAGCTGATCAGCTCAAACCTAGCCAGAAAATAGCTGACTAAAGGCAATTCAAAGACAATGCCAAAAGGCAGGAGAAAGGAGATTGTAAAAGAAATATACTTATCAATCGTAAGCATTGGCGACAGGGTGGGACCGGCGAACTGCAGCAAGAAATGTACGCCGTAGCGGAACACACCAAAGAAAGCGAAAGCCACACCGCCTATGAAACAAAAGAAAGAAACCAAAACAAATGTGGTAAAGGCTACTCTCTCATTTTTTTTAAGCGCGGGCACTACAAAACTCCAGATCTGCCACAAAATAATAGGCATTGCGGCTAAAAAACCGGTAAAAAACGAAAGTTTGAGTTTTACAAAAATCGGTTCGGTAATACCTAAAAAACTAACATGTTGCTCAATTCTGGACAGTGGTTCCATCAGGATCGCCAGGATCTGGTCAATGAAGAAAAAAGCAGCTATAGCCAGTACTAAAGTGGCGATAGCAGATACTACTAAAACCCGGCGCAGTTCCTCCAGATGCTCCATTACGGGCATATCATCGGTTTTTTCAGCCATTTCTTACCCTCTTTAAAAAGCAACAAAAGAAACCTGCTGCCTGGCGGCAGATATTAGGAATTAACTTTCGCTGCTTCTTTTATTTGATGGTCTTTGTTTTTCTGTTTGTTTGCGCCCGGCTCTGCGTCATCGGCGATTCGCTGAAGAACGGCGGAATTCACTAATCGATTTGCCTAGCGCCTTACCCAAATCCGGCAGTTTGCCGGGGCCGAAAATGATTAAAGCCAGAGTCAGGATTAGAATTAATTCAGTTGCTCCGATTTGCGGCATTTAGTAGGCAACCCCTTTCCAGCTTATTGTTTAATTTACGACGCAGTTATTGAATATTCCTGCCCAGGCCATTATTTTTCAGGTTCCTGCGGGCAAGTCTGCTGGTTGATATAACCCTCCCGCATGGCCAGGACGTCCAGCTGTATCGTGTTTATATCTTCCCAAAAGAGCTTGAGTTCGCTACCGCCTGTTTTGGCTCCGTCTACAGTTTTAATATAGCCGCGGCACTGATCGCAATAATACACCCTGTACTTTTCCATTCCTTCAACTGTAAAAAAGTGTGATTCATAACTGGTACAGTAAGGGCAGCCCAGGCGGTGGAAGCGCCATTGCACTTCACAAAGGCCGCAGTACAGATAGCGGCGGCCTTTTTCCTTTTCCAGCAAAGACAGGATGGGTTTGCCGCCGCAAACAGGACAATTTCCTTTTAGCCACATTTCGGGGTCAAAATATTTGCTTACATTAACAGCGTACTGTCTCATAAACGGTTTAATGGTGTGGTTCAATAAAAAGATAAAGGTTTCAGGCGGCAGGTCTGTTTTCAGGTAAGATAATATATCTACTCCCGGCGTGAACACCCTGGCAACGAATTTTTCCCGTTCTTCAGGATCTACGGGCAAGGCGGATTCTATCAGTTCTGTTTCAACTGCCAAATCAGTCATGAATTTTTTTATTACGCCGGCGACCTGTTCCATTACTGCAAAAAAGTTTTCGGCTTTAACCCGGGGAGGGCATATATTTACCAGCGGCAGCGCTTTTCCCTGAGCTTGTTCTAAAATTGCCCGGTCCGGTGTGCTGAAAGATACGCTGTCTTCCTTTACAGTAATCTGTGAATATGCCTGATGGAATTTTGTCAGCATTTCCTGTAATGACGAATCTTGCATAATAAAATTTCGCCTGCTTTCTTTTTATAATGTCTAAACTTTACAGCTTTTATGTTAACATTCCTTGAGTCTTGAAATGAGCATAACAAGCAGGTATGTGGATGTCAATTAAATATTTAATCCTTATAATGATGCCGTTTCAAGGAATTTTTATTATTATGACGAAAGTATTGTTAAATTAAGATTATTATAGAATCCGGAGAAACGTTTTGGACATATCTAAATTAACGATTAGACAAATAAAAAAAATTGCCTGCGGCCCGGCCGGCGCCAACCTCGCTTTCAGGCTAGCCCTATCAGAAGACGACCGGGTGGGTGTACGGGAAATCCACAAGAAATTATTACATGCTGAATACCTAATGGCGCGTGAAATAAAGCGTCTCGCCGAAATGTTTTTATATGAGAACGACTTAAAAGCAAGAGGATGCCATCCCGTCGCCGGTGTAGATGAGGCGGGCCGGGGTCCGCTGGCCGGGCCGGTTGTGGCTGCTGCGGTGATCCTGCCTGACGATGCGGTCCTGCTAAACCTGAACGACTCCAAAAAACTAGCCCCCCAAAAAAGGGAATACCTGGCGGGGCAGATCGAAAGAACCTCCCTAGCCTGGTCTGTAGGCGTCTCATCTGTTGAGGAGATATTTTCTGAAAACATTCACCAGGCTGGGCTGAAAGCCATGCGCAGGGCTGTTGTGGGGCTTGCTGTCAAACCTGCCCACGTACTTGTGGACGGTTTTAAAATTGACCGGCTGGCATGCCCGCAGACGCCAATTATCGCGGGTGATGGTTTAAGCGCTTCCATAGCGGCAGCCTCGATCCTGGCCAAGGTGACCAGGGATCGCCTGATGGATTCATACCATAAACTTTATCCCCAATACGGTTTCGACCGCCATAAGGGCTACGGTACGGCGGAACATTTACAGGCACTGTCCGACCACGGGCCCTGCCCAATTCACAGGACCGGCTACCGGCCGGTGCGGGAATGTCTGCAGCTATGACGATACGGAGAAAACGGCTGGGGAAAAAGGGAGAAGAAGAGGCTGCCAGATACCTGAAAAAGATTGGTTACAGGGTAATCTGCCGGAACTACACCTGCGCTATCGGTGAAATCGATTTGATAGCGCAGGACGAAAGAGTAATAGTCTTCGTGGAGGTGCGTTCACACAGCAGCGAGGAATACGGCCTGCCTCAGGAAAGCGTTACGAAGCGCAAACAGCATAAACTCAGGCAGTTGGCCTGGCATTACCTGATAACACATGGAAAAACCGACAGCAGCTGCCGGTTTGACGTAATTGGTATTTTGTTTGACATGGAAGATGGGGTAAGCAGACTGGACCATATAACAAATGCCTTCTAAAATGCAAAAGGCACAGTTATTAATTTTTCTCACTACCTTTATAAATCAAGATCACCTGCTGCTTCCGGTTGATAAAGGATCTTTTTTACTTCCAACCTGACCATGCCGCTGGGTATTTTCCAGTCAATGGCGTTTTTCTCGCGCAAACCTATGATTGCCGTACCCACAGGGGCCAGTACAGAAATTTTGTCTTCCATTAAATTTGCCTCATTGGGGTAAACCAGCGTGTATATCATTTCTTCACCGGAGTCTATATCTCTTAGCAATACCTTTGAATTCATAGTAATCACATTATGCGGAATTTTTTCTGAAGATACTACTTGCGCCCGGTCTAATTCCTGCTCCAAGTTGTTCAGGTATACTTCGCTGCTGGGATGAAACTCTTTAGCTTCACTTATTAGTTTCTGTAATTTTATCCTGTCTTTTTCAGTAATGAATATTTGCCTTGACAACGTTCAAGCCACCTTTCATAAACTGCTAAAAAACATTCGGCGACTACCCTGTAACCGCCGATATAGTATGTTTTAATTATAGGTGTAGCACAAAAACAAGTGGTAATATATCTTCTATTAAATTATTATATACAGTATTTATTGTAAAGTAAAGATCTGTTGTCCTTGCAATTTCGACCCGATTTTTAATAAAAGTATCGCATCGATGGAACCGGTGTTGTTATAAAATATAGCGCTGAGTACAATAAAAGATGCAAAATGAGAGCGGCTGCTTGCTTTCCTCATCATCTCATGTTAATAGTTTGCATGGATCCGGTTCAGGAGCGATACTGAATGGCCTCGGCCAGGTGCGTTTCGTTTATAAGTTCTGCGCCGTCGAGGTCGGCAATTGTCCGGGAAACCTTTAGGATCTTATCATGGGACCGGGCGCTCAGCGCAAGCTTTTTAAAAGCTGAATGAAAGAGATCCCGGGCATCCTTAGTCATTTTACAGTGCCGGCGTACTTCCTTTGGCTTCATCTGAGCGTTGCAAGATGTCGTCTTGGCATGGGCGCTTTTTTGTGTTTCGGCCATAAATCTTTCCCGCTGGCGCTTCCGCGCCGTTTCCACTCTTTTTTTAATCGACGCCGAGCTCTCCGGTTTTTCTGATGAGTTTATTTCCTCGTACGGCAGCCTTGGCACTTCGATGCAAATATCGATACGATCCAGGAGCGGGCCGGAAAGGCGGGAAATATAGCGCTGTACCTGGTACGGGGTGCACGTGCACTCGCGCAAGGAATCGCCCAAATAGCCGCAGGGACATGGATTGAGCGCACCTACAAGCATTAAATTGGCGGGGTATGTAAGAGAGGCGGCAGCCCTGGATATTGTGATAATGCCATCCTCAAGGGGCTGACGGAGAGCCTCCAGCGCGTTTTTTTGGAATTCAGGCATCTCATCCAAAAATAAAACTCCGTGGTGGGCGAGGCTTATTTCGCCGGGGCGGGGTATTCTGCCGCCGCCAACGATGCCGATGGTAGAAGCGGTATGATGGGGCGCCCTGAACGGCCTGCGGGTAACCAGCGGTGTGTCCGGCGTGAGCAGGCCGGCCAGACTGTAAATTTTAGTTGTTTCAATAGACTCACAAAAAGTCATGTCCGGCAGGATACCGGGCAGGCGGCGGGCCAGCATTGTTTTGCCTGAACCTGGACTGCCGAACATAAGCAGGTTGTGCGATCCGGCAGCGGCCACCTCAAGTGACCGCCTGGCGATATGCTGCCCTTTCACATCGGTGAAATCGGGCCAGTCAGCCGCAGCGGAACTTATATAACCTGCCAGGTCCAAAGCATATGGCGCTATATCGTTTTCACCCCGCAAAAAACCGGTTAACTCCGCCAGACTGCCGGCGGGGAAAACGGCAGCGCCTTCAACCAGCGCCGCTTCAGCAGCGTTTTCTGTGGGGACAATGATTTCGTCCATTGACGCTCCTACAGCAACCAGGACGTTGGGCAATGTCCCGGCGATACTGCGTAGGGAGCCGTTTAAGGATAGTTCACCCAGGTAGGCGAAACGTTCGTACTGTTCAGGGGTCAGTTGTTCGGTAGCGGCCAGGATCCCTACAGCAATCGGCAGATCGTAAATGGGACCTTCTTTTTTTAAATCAGCCGGCGCCAGATTAACAGTAATTCTCTTAACCGGAAATTCCAGGCCTGAATTCTTTATTGCCGCGCGGACGCGGTCTTTTGATTCCCTGACCGAGGCGTCAGGCAGTCCGACTATGTCAAAACAGGGCAGGCCGTTGGAAACATCAACTTCAACTTCCACTATCTGGCCGTCCAGACCGTGGAGGGCGGTGCTTTTTACGATAGCGATCATCTGGGCCTCCGCTAAATAGCTATTTTTACCATTATTCGACTGCCATTCCCTTAATCCTTCCATAAAAAACAGCGAATGGTTTGTAATTTTAAATATGTTTGATCTAGGCTGCATTTTATCTGCTATTTATCGGCCTTTATAGCAGTCCATACATATTATCCGGCAGTTGCCTGCATCGGGGGGACGGTCGCATTCAGGGCGATAAGCCTCCCAACCGCCGGGCAGGTCCATACCCCTCATATTGAAGATTATCATATTGTTGCATATGCCCGAATGCTTATG
>JAQVLS010000035.1 GCA_028704035.1 Desulfotomaculaceae bacterium
TGAATTATTTTTATCTTCTCAGGATGATGCCTGATGGTTGGATCTGGCTGATCTTCACCCTGACCGCAACGTGGGCCACTGATACTACCGCTTATTTTGTCGGGAAGCTTTTCGGCAGAAGAAGGTTAGCCCCGACGCTGAGTCCTAAAAAAACACTAGAGGGGGCTGTCGGCGGTTTCGCGGGGAGCATCCTGGTAGCTGCTGTGTTTTCTGTTATATACACATTTCTTCCTGTGTCTAAAGTATTGCTGCTGGGTTTGTGCCTGGGAGCCGCAGCGCAAGTCGGGGACCTGTTGGAATCTGCTTTTAAGAGGCAAGCCGGAATTAAGGACTCCAGTGATCTAATACCGGGACACGGTGGTATTCTTGACCGTATTGACAGCATGCTTTTTACCGCACCGCTGGTTTATTACTTTGTTCTCTTGTTTATAAAAAGTTGAGGTGAGCCTAATGCCGAGGCCGTTATTACTGATAATTTATGCCGCTGTAGCCATACTGTCCGGTATGGCGTTTATAAAGTATGCGCTGCCGATCCTTGTGCCCTTTATTATAGCTATAATTATCGGGATGTTCATGGAGCCGTTAATAAGTGCACTGCAAAAGGCGAAGATGTCCAGGGGTTTGGCCACCCTGACCGCCATGGTGCTTGTTTTCGGCAGTATTGGTGTTGTCATGTCCTTGCTCATAATCCGGCTTGTTACCGAACTGGTCCATCTTTCTACTTCGCTGCCGGGATTGACGGTTGAAATAAAAAATTATCTTCAGGTTCTGATTGAAAAAACAACCGCTTTTTACGTAACACTGCCTCCCGGCATCACCTCATCAATTGAGCAAAGCCTAAACAGCGTTGCTTCTAGCCTGCAAGGAGTGGTCACCGGGCTGGCCAATACACTTCTGTCATTTATTTCAATGGTTCCGGGTACATTTGTTGTGCTGCTGGTAGTATTGTTGTCATCATATTTTATAGCCCGTGACAAGCAGATTATTATGAATTTTATAATATACCTGGCGCCCGATGCGTGGGGCGAAAAATTTATTAACACGGCAAGGGACGTCGCGGCTGCTTTTATGGCATATATAAAGGCACAGGCTATTTTAATATTTGTGTCAACATGTATAAGCGTTACGGGCCTGTATTTAATAGACGCGGATTATGCGCTGCTGATTGGATTAATTATTGGTGTTTTTGACTTAATTCCTGTTTTGGGGCCGGCAACTATTTATCTGCCCTGGATTATATGGTCTTTTGCCACCGGCGCTACTATGTTTGGAGTGAAACTGACAATCCTATACCTGATAGTCCTCGTAACGAGGCAGATCCTGGAAACAAAAATTGTCTCAGGCAACCTCGGCCTGCACCCGCTGGCTACCCTGGTTTCCATGTATGCCGGACTGTGGACTTTAGGCCTGCCAGGTTTGATTCTGGGCCCGATTTTATTAATAGCAATCCAGTCTTTTTACAAAGCGGGGATCCTGCTGCCCAGATCCAAGTAGATGCGGCTTCAACCGCACCTACTTGGCGACCTCTTCTGCAATTTCATATCTTTACATGGTAAAAGACAAAGGGGGTACATCTTTCATATGCCAGTGGACTTAATGTCTTAATTTTCTGCCGCATAATATCGCTGCATGACACCGGACAGCGGAACGGGGACACACCTCTCCCTTAGGCATTTCTGCATGCTGAGGAATGTCCCCGACTGGAAGTGCTGAGGAATGTCCCCGACTGGAAATGTTGAGGAATATCCCCCGATAGGAGAGTGTAATGAAAAATCTTGTTATACTTGGCAGTACTGGTTCCATTGGCCGGCAGACGCTGGATGTCATTAGAAATTTGCCGGACAAGTTTATGGTAACAGGTTTAGCCGCAGGAAAAAACTGGCGCCTGCTGGCTGAACAGATAAGGGAATTTCAACCATTATGCGCAGTTCTATCCGGGTCGGAGGAATTGAGCCTGATGAAAAGCGAGCTGGGCTCAGGAAAAATTCCCGAGCTGGACTGGGGCAGGAAAGGGTTGGAGTCCCTGGCCTCCATGAACGAGGCCGATCTCGTTGTAGTCGCTGTGAACGGGGTGGCCGGCATTTTCCCAACTATTGCAGCCCTGCGCTCCGGTAAAAATATCGCGCTGGCGAACAAAGAAACCCTGGTTGCGGCCGGACAACTAGTTATGGATTTAGCATCACGGAAAAAAACTAATATATATCCGGTGGATAGCGAACATTCCGCACTGTGGCAGTGCCTGAACGGAAATAACTTGGATGAAGTCGAAAAAATAATTTTAACCGCTTCCGGCGGCCCTTTCCGCAGGCTGAGCGCCGGTGAGTTGGAAAATGTGACGGTAGAGATGGCGTTACGCCATCCCAACTGGAATATGGGCAAAAAGGTGACTATTGATTCAGCTACTTTAATGAATAAAGGTTTGGAAGTAATTGAAGCTAAATGGTTGTTTGGGGTAAGCTATTCACAGATAGAAGTGCTGGTTCACCCGCAGAGTATCATTCATTCGGCTGTTGAGTTTATTGACGGCTCAATTATCGCCCAAATGGGAGCGCCGGATATGCGCCTGCCCATACAATACGCCCTTACTTATCCGAAACGCATGAACGGACCAGCCTCAAGACTGAAAATGGCGGAATTAAAAGGATTAACTTTCGAGACGCCGGATATTGAAAGGTTTCCTTCCCTGTGTCTAGCATTTGAGGCAGGCCGGACCGGCGGCACGATGCCTGCTGTACTGAACGCTTCAAACGAGGTGGCCGTAGATGCGTTTCTTAAGGGAGCGCTGTCCTTTACAGGCATTCCGGCCGTTGTGGAAGGTGTTATGTGTAAGCACAATACAATAAAAACAACGGTACTGGAAGAAATTATGGAGGCCGACCTCTGGGCCAGGAGAACGGCTGAGATAATTATTAAGAATCAACCTAAAGACTACGGGGTGCTGCAATGACAACATTAATTGCTTCAGTTTTTGTCTTCGGGCTACTGATAGTTTTCCACGAGTTCGGCCACTTTATTGTGGCGAAAATAGTAGGGATCAAGGTCTACGAGTTCAGCCTCGGTTTTGGTCCCAAGCTGTTTGGTGTTCCCGGGGGGGAAACTATGTATACCCTGCGCCTGTTGCCGCTCGGTGGATTTGTCCGCATGGCGGGGATGGACCCGGAGGAAGAATTGGATAAAAAAGATCTGGATCGGGGTTTTAACAAAAAGACTGTCGGGCAGAGAATCGCTGTTATTTTTGCGGGACCATTCATGAACTTCTTACTAGCCGCAGTGCTGTTTGCCGTAGTTTTTTCTGTGCAAGGTGAGCCTGTGGCATCAAGCGGGACCAGGATTGGGGATATTAACCCCGGCTACCCCGCGCAAATTGTCGGCCTTGCCGCCGGTGACAAGATTGTGGCTGTCGACGGTAAGCCTGTTGATAAATGGGTTGATTTGGTCACTTTGATTAATGAAAGACCCGAACAAAATATTTTGGTTGTCGTGCTCCGGGACGGTTCGGAACTGCAGTTTGCATTGACAACTATAAAGTCTGAAGACGGCCGTGGCTTAATTGGGATTTACCCGGCGGAGGAATATGTTAAGGTAGGTTTCCTGCAGTCGATTTCACTGGGCATAGAGTGGACCGCCAGATTTACTGTTGCAATTATGGACTTTGTATCTAAAATGATATTCGGACAGATGTCGGCCGATCTGGGAGGCCCGGTACGGGTGGTCAGTGAAATCGGCAAGGCGGCGCAGATCGGATTTGTAATTCTGCTGAAGCTCGCCGCCATATTAAGTATAAACCTGGGCCTATTCAACCTGTTTCCTATACCGGCGCTGGACGGCAGCCGTATTCTCTTTCTGTTCTGGGAGAAAATTAGAAGACGACCGGTTGATCCTGTTAAGGAGAATTTTATCCATCTTGTCGGGTTAGGCCTGCTTCTGTTGTTGATGGTGATAATAACATACAATGATATACTGCAAATTTTTACTACTGGTAATGGAGCGGGACAGTAGCTTGTTTGCTGGAGGGATTGGAACGCAGGTGTTGTGAAACTGAGTGTTGCTGTTGATACACTGACAGCGGAATGGGGACACACCTCTGTTTGGGGATTGGCTTTGAAGATAAGGTATGTCCCCGATTGCGTGGCTGGTGATTCAAAGCAACTTGTAATTTTATGTGGTATTCCAGTGATTTGAGTAGGTGATTTTTTGTGGATAGACGGAAAATAAGGCCGGTTTTTGTCGGGAAGGTCCAGGTTGGCGGCGGCGCTCCTATTAGCGTACAATCCATGACCAAAACAGACACCAGGGACATAGTGTCGACTGTTGAGCAGATTAACCAGCTGACTGAGGGCGGCTGCGATATAATCCGCGCGGCTGTGCCTGACCGGGAGGCGGTAGACGCTCTACCCGGGATATTAAGGGGCATCAGTATTCCCTTGGTGGCCGACATTCATTTTGATTATCGACTGGCCCTGGAAGCTATAAAGGCCGGTGTAAACGGCCTGAGGATTAATCCGGGCAACATTGGCGGCAGGAATAAGGTGGCGGAGGTTGTGAGGGCGGCCCAGGACCGGTGTATTCCAATCCGCATCGGTGTGAACGCCGGGTCACTAGAAAAAAAACTATTGGCAAAGTATGGCGGAGTCACACCTGGCGCCATGGTTGAAAGCGCCATTAGCCATATTAGTATTCTGGAAGATTTAAATTTTATAAATATTAAAATATCGCTGAAAGCATCTAATGTACCGCTTATGCTCGAAGCCTACCGCCTGATGGCCAAAAAAGCTGACTATCCTTTACATATCGGCGTTACCGAGTCCGGCACCCTGCGTTACGGCACTGTAAAGTCGGCTGTAGGCATTGGAATACTATTGTCTGAAGGCATAGGTGACACCATACGGGTTTCTCTTACCGGACATCCTGACCACGAAGTAATAGCAGGGTACGATATATTGAGGGCCCTGGGACTGCGCAGCAGGGGGGTGGAACTTATTTCATGCCCGACCTGCGGCCGCACGGAGATAGATTTAATCAGGATTGCCGGAGAAGTGGAGAAAAAGCTGCAACTGGTGGACAGGCCGCTGAAAATAGCAGTCATGGGCTGTGTGGTAAACGGTCCCGGTGAGGCCCGGGAAGCTGATGTCGGCATTGCTGGCGGAAAGGGCTTCGGTCTTATATTTCGCAAGGGTAAAGTCATTCGCAAAGTACCGGAAGATAGTTTGGTGGAAGAGCTTCTGAAAGAGATCGAAAATATATAATGTGGGAGGAGTTACATGCGAGCGACAGCGTTATTAGCGCCGACACTAAGGGAGGCGCCCGCTGATGCGGAGGTTGTAAGCCACAGGTTATTACTGCGCGCTGGTTTTATCAGGAGGGTTGCGGCCGGAGTGTACAATTATCTGCCGCTTTCTATGCGCGTCCTTAAAAAGATAGAGCAGATCGTCCGGGAGGAAATGGATCGGCAGGGCGGACAGGAGCTGTTGATGCCTATAATACAGCCGGCGGAACTCTGGCAGGAATCCGGTCGGTGGGATGTATACGGCCCGGAACTATTCCGGCTGAAAGATAGGCATGACCGTGACTTCGCCCTTGGCCCCACCCATGAGGAAATAATAACAACACTGGTGCGGGGGGAAGTTAAATCATATAAACAGTTGCCGCTTTTGCTGTACCAGATCCAGAATAAATACAGGGATGAAAGGCGTCCCAGGTTTGGACTGATGCGCGGCAGAGAATTTATAATGAAGGATTTATATTCATTTGACCGCGATGAAAAAGGCCTGGAAAAAAGCTATATGAAAATGCATGATGCCTATACCAGGGTATTTCAGCGTTGCGGCCTGTATTTTCGTCCGGTGGAAGCTGATTCCGGGGCTATTGGCGGTAGTGAAACCCATGAATTCATGGTGCTGGCAGAATCCGGCGAAGCCTCAATCCTGTTTTGTGAGAGCAAATCGTGTGATTATGCCGCCAACGTCGAGAGGGCGTCGCAGAACAACCAGCCGGATAACGGCAAAGAAAGCATGAGCAAACTTGCTGAAAAAGGAACACCGGATTGCCGCACGGTTGAAGAGGTAACCCGATTCCTGGGCGCTCCCCCGCAGAAAATCATTAAAACACTACTCTATGAGACAGACACTGAAGTGGTGGCTGTACTCGTCAGGGGAGACCGTGAAGTTAATGAAATAAAGCTGCTTAATTTGCTGGGATGCCTGCGTGTAGACCTGGCGGGAGAAAACATAATTAAAAAAGTGACCGGGGCGTCCAGAGGATTTTCCGGGCCGGTCGGGTTGCAAGGGGTTAAAATTATTGCCGACCTTGAGGTGTCGTCTATAGCTAACGCAGTCACCGGCGCTAACAGGGACCATGTTCATCTCTTAAATGTAAACCCCGGCCGTGATTTTCCAATAGATATATTGGCTGATGTGAGGATAGTGGAAGCCGGTGAACCATGCCCCCGCTGCGGTCAAAAATTAAAAGAAGCCAGGGGGATTGAAGTAGGCCAGATATTTAAGCTTGGTGTTAAATACAGCAAGCTGCTCGGGGCGACTTGCCTGGATGAAAATGGCCAGACAAAGCCAATAATAATGGGTTGTTACGGCATAGGCGTGTCCCGGACTATGGCGGCTGCCATCGAACAGAATAATGACCGGGACGGCATTGTCTGGCCGGCGGCTATCGCGCCCTTTCACGCGGTGGTTATACCGGTCAACGCCAAAGACCCCGAACAGATTGCCCTGGCTGAAAAGATATACACAAATTTGACAGCAGCAGGTGTTGAGACCATCCTTGACGACCGATCCGAACGGGCGGGCGTCAAGTTCAAGGATGCCGATTTGATTGGGTACCCGCTGCGAATCACAGTAGGTTCAAAAGCCGTTTCGGAAAAGACATTTGAAGTGAAGGCGCGCCGGTCCGGGGAAGTGACTATGGTTGCGAATGGAAAACTTGAGCAAACGGTGCTGGAGATGTTAAAGAACCTATAACACACTCCTGTAAAAGGTGCGGGGACACACCTCTTTGTTGTAACGATACTTGTATTTGTATGAGTAACTATGACAGCGGAACGGGGACACACCTCAGCTTTTGGGTGTTTTTTTGGGGTCGAGGTATGTCCCCGATGGTATGGTTGTGGAATGTCTCGATAAACTTCTACTGGAAAGAGGTTATCAATAATTTGGGACTGAGAAGAGTTCTAATACTATCCGTGGCAGTTGGGGCGGGTCATATGCGTACGGCGGAAGCGCTCAAAGAAGCGGTTAAAATACTATATCCCGGCGCTGAGATCAGGATCCTTGACACATTCCGCTATGCCAGCCCGTTCCTTGGAAAAATGGTACTGGGCGCTTATATGGAAATGCTGAAAAAGCTGCCGTTTCTGTATGGATTACTGTACAGCCAGGCCGGACGCGGGAAGCCTTTATCGGGGAAAGGCAAGGCCGGCTTCAGCCATATTATAAATATTGCCGCCGCGCCCAGGCTGGTCAAATGCATAAATGATTTCAAGCCGGAGATTATTGTCTGTACACACGCTTTCCCTCTTGGCATAGTATCATTTCTTAAGAAAAAAGGAGTATTCCGGGGTCCGTTATTTGCAATAATTACCGACTACGACGTCCATTCTTTTTATATATTTCCTGAAGTAGACGACTATATAGTTGGTTCTGAGGATTTGATACCACAGTGTCTGGCATTCGGCATAGACCCGGGTTGCGTGCACGCGACGGGGATACCCATTCACTCGCAATTTATGGCCCGGCACGATAAGGTCCTGCTGCGCCAACAGATCGGACTGAAGCCGGATCTGCCGGTGGTCCTGCTGATGGGTGGCGGGTTGGGCATGGGGTCTATTGATACTATGTTTAAGACGTTGGGAAGCAGTAACCGGTGCCAGTTGATATGTGTTGCCGGCGTCAATGCCGTACTGCGGAAAAAGCTGGACAATATGGCTTGGGACATGTCATGCCAGGTGAAGATTTATGGCTTTGTTGATAACATCCATGAACTGATGGCAGCTTCGGACTTTATGGTGGGTAAAGCGGGCGGACTGGCCTGTGCTGAGGCTATGGCTTTAGGATTGCCGATATTTATTGTAGATCCTCTGCCGGGTCAGGAGGTAAGAAATGCAGAATTTATGAACGCTGCCGGCGCTGGCGTCAGGATCAACGCGGCAAACCTAGCCACCGTGGTACAGGAGTATCTCAAGGACCCTGCAAAAATTGAGAATATGGCGCGCATATCAGCAGCCCGCGGTAAACCATACGCGGCGCGTGATGTTGCCAGGTTGATGGCAATAGCTGTGGGTGGTGCCGACGTTATACAGGCGACAAAATAACCTAAGGTGTATTTGCACTTGTCAAACAAATGTCTTCTATGATATACTAACCATGGTTTTTGGCAAGGTAGATTTTAACTTCTTTTTAAGGAGTGGGTGGCGCCCACTCTTTCGTCTTATGTTGGAGATAAATCGCAGGTTTAGCGGAAAACATATTACCATGGAGGTTATATAGTTGTCCAAAAAAAGGACTGTTGAAATTGTTGAGGAATTAATCACGCCCTGCGTTCAGGAATCCGGTTTGGAATTGGTTGACGTTGAATTTGTTAAAGAAGGTGCCTGCTGGTACCTGCGAATTTTTATTGACAAGCCCGGCGGCATAGAAATTGAGGACTGCGGGTATCTTTCACGGAAAATTGACAGGCTATTAGATGAAAAGGATCCGATACCCCAATCTTATCATCTCGAGGTATCATCACCTGGGCTCGAAAGACCGCTGAAAAAGCTATCCGATTTTAGCCGCTTTGCCGGTAACAGAGCTGTCATTACCACGTTTGCTCCATATGATGGCAAAAAGAATATTACCGGACGCATTGTAGCGGCCCGCGACGATAACTTAATTCTTGATTCGGAAGGCAAAGAATTAACAATACATTATAGTCAGGTTGCGTCGGCACGGCTGAAAGCGGAATTTTGAGAGTGCGGGGAGGAGAAATCATGAACATCGATTTTTTAGAAGCCCTTAAAGATTTGGAGAAAGAAAAGGGCATCTCGGTTGATGTGCTGCTGGAAGCAATAGAAGCGGCTTTATTATCCGCTTATAAGAGGAACTTTGGATCGCTACAAAATGCCCGGGTACATATAGATCGAGATACTGGGGATTTCAAGATATTTACCCAACAGACTGTTAAAGAAATGGTAGAAGATCAACGACAAGAAATTACACTAGAAGACGCGCAAAGAATAAATCCCAATTATGAACTAGGAGATATCGTCGAGAGCGAAGTTACACCGAAAAACTTTGGCCGGATTGCAGCGCAGACAGCCAAACAGGTAGTCGTTCAGCGGATCCGTGAAGCAGAAAGGAATATAATTTTTGAGGAATTCGTCAATCGGGAAGGCGATATCGTAACAGGTATTGTCCAGCGTATTGAGCAAAAAAACGTCTATATAGAACTGGGGAAAACAGAGGCCATTCTTGCCCAGTCAGAACAGATGCCAGGAGAGAGTTACCGGCAGGGAGACCGGATCAAAGTTTATATAATAGAGGTCAAAAAAACTACCAAAGGACCTCAAATCCTTGTTTCCCGCACCCACCCCGGCCTGTTGAAACGCCTTTTTGAAATAGAGGTGCCAGAACTGCTTGACGGCATCATCGAACTCAAGGGAGTAGCCAGGGAGGCAAGCGCCCGTTCAAAGATAGCGGTCTACTCCAAAGACGATAACGTGGATCCGGTTGGCGCATGTGTAGGACCTAAAGGGATGAGGGTCCAGAATATTGTAAACGAACTTAACGGTGAAAAGATAGATATAATTAAATGGAATGCAGACCCGTCAAAGTTTGTGGCCAGTTCATTAAGTCCGGCTAAAGTTGTCGCGGTAGAGGTGTGGGAAGAGGAAAAGGTAGCCAGGATTATTGTGCCGGACTATCAACTTTCACTCGCCATTGGCAAAGAAGGTCAAAACGCCCGCCTGGCGGCAAAGCTCACTGGTTGGAAGATAGATATCAAGAGTGAATCCCAGATGAGAGAGATATATCCTGATGAGTACAGCGACCTTTTTGAAAATGAATATGAATAGGGAGAGGTCTAAGTGCCGAAAATAAAAAAAATTCCCCAGCGCATGTGTGTTGGATGTCAGGAGATGAAACCCAAAAAACAGCTGATCAGGGTGGTTCGCACACCCGATGATCTTGTAGTAATAGACTCCACGGGAAAGAAATCAGGCCGCGGCGCATATATATGTCCGGATTTGGACTGTCTGACCAAAGCGCTGAAGGGCAAACGCTTTGATAAAGCCCTGCAGCGAACAATTAGTCAGGGACTGGTAGAAGATTTAAAAAAGGGGCTGGTGAAGAATGAATGATGTTTGCTCCGGTTTGTTAGTTCCGCAGCCGCTCCGGGAAGGGGAGATGTCAAAATAAGATAACTAAAATCTTGGAGGTGATTGGATGGCAAAAAAACGTGTACACGAACTCGCCAGGGAACTCAACATAGAAAGCAAGGAAATTATCAATAAGTTAAATGACATGGGATTTGCTGTCAAATCTCATATGAGTACTTTGGAAGACAGCGATATCGAACGACTGCGCAAAATTTATAAAAAAGATGCAGTTAAAGCGAAGAAAACTGATGTTGCAGGGAAATCTGCGGGAAATGATCAGTCTGTCCTGTCTGCCGCCCAACAGGTGGAACAGGGTGAAATGAAAAAAACACCGTCTGAACAGAAACCTGTCCCCGGCGGTGATAAACAGTTAAGGGGGGTGCCTAAAAAGGAAGAAAAAAGCGCGAAATCTACTTCCTATCGCAGACACGGCACATTTGACCGTGTACCCTCCCGCCCACCAGACAGACGCTTTCAAGAAAGGCCGGCAGGAACGGCAAAGCCGAAAAGCCCCTCGAGAAGTGATCAATTTTTTAAACCCAGGCATGATGGGCAGCAGGACCGTGTTCAGGGTAATAATATGCAACATGAACGCTCAACGCTGTCGGAAAGACCGCAAACGCAGCGTGACATATCAACCCGTTCGGACAGGTCACAGCAGTAGCATCAGCGTCAGGACCGTAGTGCAGCAAGACCGACTGACCACAGGACGCAGTCCGGCCCAAGCCCGGCCAAACCTTTTGACAGGCCTGCCAACCAGAGGCAGGGCGCTCCTTTTAGGACAGGAGCCGGGCAGGCTACCCCGGGGGCAAGGACACCGCAGCGTGGCATGGGGACCCCTCGGCCTAGCAGTACTCAGGATACCAAA
>JAQVLS010000234.1 GCA_028704035.1 Desulfotomaculaceae bacterium
AGCACGCTTGCGCCTAAAAGACCGACAAACAGCCTCTTGCGTACGGGAATAAAGTTTTTAACGCTCACCGGGATCTCCTCCAAAAAGTCATGTATATTATTCACTAAAATGCCAGGCCATTATTCCCGGTTAAACAACCCGCCGCCGCAGTGTTTTTATAGAACAGCTGCTGGTGGCTCACCCAGGACCGTACCGGCGGGCACCGGCGTCCCCCTTAAAAATTCTGCCGCGCTGAGACGTTTCGCCCCCTGCAGCTGAAGTTCCGTAATCATCACCCGGCCAGTCCCAGCCCTGACTAGAATCCCGTCATTGCCGGATGATATCACCCGGCCGGGTAAAACTGCCGTCCCGTCTTCCGCCAGAGCAACTGTGCGCCAGATCTTGAGCACCTTGCCGCGAAGAGTCGTGCGCGCTCCCGGCCAGGGGGTCATTCCTCTGATTTGGTTATAGATATCCCGGGCCGGCCTGTCCCATAATATCCTCTCGTCTGCAGCAGTCAGCATGGGCGCATAGGAAGATTCGCCGGTCTGGGGTGTCCTGGGCGCCTGGCCGCTGCTGATCAGGCTTAAAGTTTTGATTAGCAGCCCCGCTCCCAGAAAGGCCAGCCGGTCATGGATGTCTCCGGCGTTATCTTCCTCATATATCGGCACAGCCTCACTCAGGATCATATCACCGGTATCCAGACCTTCGTCCATATACATGGTGGTGATCCCGGTGACCTTTTCCCCGTTAATGACCGCCCGGTGGATAGGAGCTGCGCCGCGGTATTTCGGCAGCAGCGACGCATGGATGTTAATACAGCCGTATTGCGGCAGTTCCAGGATATCCCGCGGCAGGATACGCCCGAAGGCTACTACCACAATCACATCAGGCGCCAAATTATTTAACAAACGAATGAAATCCGGGTCCTTAATTTTTAGAGGTTGAAGGACCGGTATTCGCAAAGCTTCCGCTGTTTCTTTAACTGGCGGCGCCATCTCTTTTTTCCCCCGTCCCCTGGGCCGGTCCGGCTGGGTGACAACGGCGGCAACCTCATATTGAGCTTCTGCTAACGCCTGCAGCGCCGGGACGGCGAAATCCGGCGTTCCCATAAATACAACACGCATTACCATCTATGCTTCCTTTTTACTTAATTTCCTGATGTTTACAGCCCGGTCAATATAAAGTATACCTTCCAGGTGATCGATTTCATGCTGCAAAGCCCTGGCCAGCATGCCTTTGGCTGTCAGGTTTTTTTCTTTCCCGTGCCGGTCCAGATACCTCACTTTTACTGTTGCGGCCCGGGTGACATCTCCAACAAGACCGGGGATACTCAGACATCCCTCGACGTCCGTCTCCTGTCCCGCTGTATTGATGATTTGCGGGTTGACCATCTCGTAAAGCCCTTCACCAACATCCACAACGATCACCCTTTTGGAAACCCCAATCTGCGGGGCGGCCAGACCCGCCCCTTTGGCGTCGGCCAGGGTATCCGCCATATTGTCCAGCAGCTTGATGATATTGGCATTAATACTTTTGACTGGTTTGGCTTTTTCTTTTAGAATTTCGTCTCCGATTTCTACAATTTTATACACTGCCAAAAGAATCTGTCCTCCTTCTATTGCATCCCCTGGGGGTTGATATCAATGTTAATGGCCGGTTTAAAAGAGGGCCTTAGTTTTTGCAAATCGTCCAGACACTGCCTGATTATATCTCTTAATTCACTGCGGCGGCGGCCTTTGATAACAATCTGCCAGCGAAACCGGCCCTTGATCCGGCTCAGCGGCGCGGGCGCAGGACCTAGCGCTTCAATAAGATTGTCGTGCCCGGCCAGTATTTTGTCAAGGATTTCTTTGGCCAATAAGGTTCCTTTGCTGATCACCGCCTCGTCTGCATGGGTGAATAGCATCCTGACCAGATAACTAAACGGCGGATACCCCAGTGATTTTCTCAGGGGCAGTTCGATACGGTAAAACCCCTCCACATCATGCCTGGCCGCCGCCGCAATACTGTAATGGTCCGGGCTGTAAGTCTGCACCAGCACTTCCCCGGGCAGTTTGCCGCGGCCGGTCCTGCCGGCTACCTGGGTTAACAATTGAAAAGTACGTTCAGATGCCCGGAAATCCGGCATAAACAGGGTGGTGTCGGCGTTGATCACACCAACTAAAGTTACCATTGGCAGGTCCAGCCCTTTGGCTATCATCTGGGTGCCGATCAAAATATCTGCCTGTCCCTGCCTGAAAGCATTGATTATCTTTTCGTGTGAGCCCTTGCGGGCTGTTGAATCGCTGTCCATGCGCAGAATGCGCGCTGCTGGAAAGAGCCTGGCCGCTTCATCCTCTACCTTTTGTGTGCCGGCGCCAAAAGGCCGAATATACCCGCTGCCGCAGCAGGGGCAAACAGAAGGCAGCCTGGCGCTGTAGTTGCAGTAATGGCACCTGAGTATCCCGTCCAGATGATATGTAAGAGAAATATCACAGTGGTCGCATTTTATCACATGGCCGCATTCACGGCAGATTATAAAATTTGCGTAGCCCCGCCTATTCAAGAAAAGGATGGTTTGCTCGCCTTTCTGCAGCCGGTCAAATATGGCGGCAACCAGCCTGCGGCTAAAAATTCCCCGGTTGCCGTCCTTTAATTCCTGCCTGATGTCAACGACTGTAACCTGCGGCAGCGGTTTTTTATCGATCCTGTGCGGCAGTTTTAGCAGCTGATACGGACCGCTGCAGCCGGCCTTAAACCATGACTCCAATGAAGGAGTGGCGCTTCCCAGGACCACTGCCGCACCGGACAACTGGGCC
>JAQVLS010000235.1 GCA_028704035.1 Desulfotomaculaceae bacterium
TCCGCTACCAGACAGAGACCAGGCTGACCACGGCAGGGGAAGCCGACAATGATTTTTTCAGCAAGGTGGAAGGGGAACGGGTTGCCCCGGATAAGGCGCGTATGACAGGCGTCATGATGAACACACCTATTGATTTTGTCCAGGTTGGCGCCACTGCATATATCAAGGATCAACAGACCGGTCAATGGCTCTCTCTGCCTGGAAATAAACTTTCTGATTCAGAACTTTTTTACGCCGAACTAAATCCACTGGCCTATTTCAATTTCAAAGACATCCCCGATTTGAAGTACGTAGGCCTGGAAAAGGTAAACGGTGAAAAGCTGATCCTCCTGGAAATGCGTCCTAACCTAATGGATCCTTTTCTTGAACTGCGTTTAAGCGATTATTTTTTTAAGGTATGGTTAAGTCCCGCAGACTACCGCCTGCGGCAGGCCACGCTGCGGGCCAGGGATAAACAAAATCCCGCCGGCGGCATTGAAATTACCTTGCGCATTTGGGACTATGACAAAGAGATGATAATTAATCCTCCTGATGTAAATCCGGCAGTATTATAAGGTTCGTACCGGCGCCGCCGGATTTTTTTTTGACCTTTATTAATAATAGCATACAAGATATAATGTTTGACATAAGAGGGTATTAACCGGAAAATCACGAGCTTTTTTTGCAGATTTATCAAAGGGGGCTGCAAGGTGCATCCGGACTGTGAACGCATTCTTATTCCCGAAGTAGAAATCCGCGCCAAGGTCGTGGAGCTAGGCAGGCGTATCTCCAAGGATTATGCCGGCAAGGAATTGCTAATGATCGGGATCTTGAAAGGCGCTATGATTTTTTTGGCTGACCTAGTCCGGGAAATATCCGTCCCGACCCGGTATGACTTTATGGCTGTTTCAAGCTACGGCGCATCATCTAAATCATCTGGTAAGGTGCGCATTCTAAAAGATCTGGCATGCGGAGTTGAAGGCCGCCACATTATTATCGTCGAGGATATAGTCGATACCGGTCTCACACTGAACTACCTGGCGGAAAATCTCAATTCCCGTGACCCGGCCAGTGTTAAAATCTGCACTCTGCTGGACAAGCCTTCACGCCGGATTAAACCGGTGGAGATCTGTTATAAAGGTTTTGTTATTCCGGATGAATTTGTAGTGGGATACGGCCTTGATTACAGCGAACGCTACAGGAACCTTCCATGCATCATGGTTTTGAATCCAAAAGTCTATATGAACAAGGGGGAGTAAGGTATGCTTCTGCCGGAGCAGGAACTGATCATAGTCCTTGATTTTGGGGGCCAATACAGCCACCTGATTGCCCGCCGCATCCGCGAGTTGAAGGTATTTTGCGAAATGCTGCCATTTTCGACATCAGTCGAGGAAATAAAGAAGAAGAGGCCCAGGGGGATTATTTTTTCGGGCGGTCCCTCCAGCGTTTACCAGGACAATGCCCCGGTGTGTGATCCGGCCTTTTATGAGCTGGGGATTCCCGTGCTGGGTATCTGTTACGGCATGCAGTTGATGGCGCAGCAGTTAGGCGGGCGGGTATCGTATGCTAACCACCGGGAATACGGGAAGACTGAATTAATAGTCCTGGATAGTGGGGATATTTTATCCGCCCTGGGACCTGTCGAACAGTGCTGGATGAGCCACGGGGACCTGGTGGAATCAGCGCCTCCCGGATTTACCGTTACAGCGCGCACTGTTAAAGCGCCGGTTGCGGCTATGGCCCAACCCAAGAAAAATCTTTATGCCGTGCAGTTTCACCCCGAAGCTGTGCACACACCCAGGGGACAGGATATTTTGCAAGCTTTTCTTTATGATATATGCGGCTGTCGTGGGCTGTGGACCATGAGATCCTTTCTGGACAGGACTATTGCCGAGATACGCAGGCAGGTGGGGGACAGGAAGGTTTTGTGTGCTTTGAGCGGCGGGGTTGATTCATCCGTTGCCGCAGTTATGGTGCAAAAAGCGGTGGGGGACCAGCTGACCTGCGTTTTTGTGGACCATGGGCTGCTGCGAAAAGATGAAGCGCAGCAGGTGCAAAAAACTTTCAAGGAAAAATTCAAGATCAACCTTGTTTTTGTAGACGCCCGCGAGCGGTTTCTTTTTAAACTGGCGGGCGTGACTGACCCCGAGCAGAAAAGGAAGATCATCGGGGAAGAGTTCATCAGGGTATTTGAAGATGAAGCTGCCAGGTTGGGGGACGTTGAATTTCTCGTGCAGGGCACGCTTTACCCTGACGTGGTAGAAAGCTGCACAGCTACCGCCTCCGTGATTAAAAGCCACCATAATGTCGGCTGCCTGCCGGAGGACATGCGCTTTGAGCTGGTGGAGCCGCTGCGCTGGCTGTTTAAGGATGAAGTGAGATTGCTGGGTGAGGAAATGGGACTGCCCGAGGAAGTAGTATGGCGCCAGCCGTTCCCCGGTCCCGGCCTGGCTGTTCGCATACTGGGCCAGATAACACCTAAAAAAGTAGTTTTGATCCAGGCTGCAGACGCCATTATAGAGCAGGAGATCCGTAAGGCCGGCCTTTACCGGCAGATCTGGCAGTCCTTTGCGGTGCTGCCGGACATGAAAAGCGTCGGTGTAATGGGAGACGAGCGCACTTACGCGCATACCGTAGTAGTCCGGGCGGTAAACAGCGTCGACGCCATGACCGCGGACTGGGTGCGCCTGCCTTACGAAGTGCTGGAATCTATTTCGTCACGCATTGTCAGCGAAATTAAAGAGTTCAACCGGGTGGTCTACGATATCACTTCCAAGCCCCCGGCGACGATAGAGTGGGA
>JAQVLS010000236.1 GCA_028704035.1 Desulfotomaculaceae bacterium
ATCCACAGAGTTTGCAGGTTGATAGCCGCTCCTCCCAGCAACAACGGTCCGCCGCTGGAAAATGCCGGCAGGGATACAGGTTCGGTGCCCCAGACCAGCAGGGCCAGCCCGCGCAGGCAAAATGAAAGACCGACGGTGATGATAATCAGAGTCAAGGCGCTGGAACCGCGGGCCGGATAAATGACCGCGCGTTCGACCAGCGCGCCGAGAGCTGCAATTAGGATGACCGCAACCGGGAACGCCACTGCCGGCGGCAGGCCGGCCGCATACATACTTGCGGCCAGCAGGGCTCCCAGCGCCACAAACTCACCCTGGGCTAGGTTAAGGACACCTGTGATATTGAAGGTAGTCACCAGAGCCAGGGCGATCAGGGAGTATATGCTGCCCAGGGTCAAACCCGAAAATAAAAGCTGCAGGAGTTGGGAGGACAAATCCAATTCTATCACCTCAATTCACTTGGGGTAGGCTTGGGATATTTACTTACTTTAATTTACTAATTAGAATAATAATTTATTTTAGAAGCTTCCACTTGCCGTTTTCGACCTGGACCATTACCATCGAGTCTTCATTTAGACCGTTGTGGTCACTGGCTGAAAGATTGAACACGCCGGAGACGCCGCTGAAGTTCTGTGTTTTTTCCAGTTCATCGCGGATGGCCGTCCGGTCCGCCCCGGCCTTTTCAAGAGCGTTCACCAGCAGGTAAAAGCCATCCCAGGCATAACCGCCGAATGAGTTGGGCACTGAGTTATATTTCTTGCTGTACTCCTCAATATAGGTACTTAATACCTTTTTCTGCGGGTCGCTGTCCGGAATTTGGTCCGCCACGATCAGCTTGCCTATCGGCAGAATCACACCGTCCGCCGCGCCCTGAGCCAGGTCAATAAAATTCTGGTTGCCGACACCGTGGCTGTGCAGAAGGGGTATGCCCATGTTCAAGTCTTTGAAGTTCTTCGTTATAATCGAGCCGGAAGGGGGAATCGCCCATACCACCGCTGCCTGTGCCCCGCTGGTTTTAACCCTGGTCAACTGCGGGGTCATATCCTTGTCGGTGGCCTCAAATTTTTCCTCAACTAAAATCTTCACCCCGTTAGCCTGCGCCGCGGATGTAAAGGCGATCCTGCCGCCGTCCCCGTACGCGTTGTTCATATACAGTAACGCCACGCTGGTCAGGCCCTTTTCTTTCAGATAGCCCATCATCTTACTAATTGTGACAATATCGCTCTGGGCGGTTTTAAATACCCACTGCCTTTCCTGTACCGGCTCCACAATTGTGCTGGAAGCCGCCAGAGATATCATCGGCACTTTTTCTTTTTGCACCGTGTCAATCATCGACATAGACGGACCACTGGAACTGCAGCCCAGCACGGCTAAAACCTTCTCCTGGTTGATCAATTTTTTGACCGCGAGGACAGCCTCGGTTTCATCGCTCTTGTTGTCCAGTATAATCAACTCCAGCGGGTGGCCGCCAATCCCGCCGGCCGCGTTGACCTTGTCGGCCAGCATCTGCAGCGTGTTTTTCTCGGGCACACCCAGTGATGAGGAAGAACCGCTGATATCAATTACCGCCCCTATTTTGTAAGGCCCCTGACCGGCGCCTGTTTTCGAGGTTTCTTTACTTCCCGCGCACCCGCTCAACAGTAAACCTGCTGAAATGATAACGGCTATAATACCGGTTAACGCCCTCTTGTTTTTCAACATTTTCCCCTCCCTGATTTTATTTAATGGCGCATTAATTCCGTTTTTATTCAAGCTAGTAAAGAAAGCGGTTCACCTCCCATGCTGCTGAATTTTTAACTTAAAATAATAAACCACAGCCTTCGTGGGGACGAAAGCTGTGGCTATCCGCGGTACCACCCCGTTTGGTTAATAAATAACCCTCTTTGATAAGGTACGTGAATTCCTTACCTGCGCAGGTGGTAAAATAAAAAAACTTTTCGCCTGTCAGGGACGAAAAGTTGGTTTCGCGGTACCACCCTATTTGACTTCATGTGAAGTCCACTTGCGGCAGGGTACGGGAATCATTCCTTATACCCCCTTCCTTTTAACGGTGGAAGTTTCCGGCCGGGCCTACTTGCCGAACCTGGTTTCAGCCCGGAAACTCGGTGGAGAACTTCGCTGGGTCATGCAGTGAAGGCGCTTCCAGTCACGGCGCTTTCTTCCTGTAAAGCTGTTTCCCAACTACTTTTCCACTTCATAGTTTCTAAAAATATATTACTTAATTCATATACTAACAGGCGCCAACATGTCCAGTCAAGAATAAAATGGCACACTGCCTGTACTTTTTTAGCGGCAATATATGTGGCACGCAGGGAAAGGCTTTTAAATTGAAGGAAGTATGCCCTTTTTGTTGAATAATAACACTAAATTACACGGAGGTTGGATTAATGAACACCTGCGCCGTTCAGGCCAATAACATCAAATATAAAAGGAGCGGCAAGCAGATACTGGATGTGGAACAATTTTGCTTGGAGCAGGGTGAAATAATGGCCCTAATCGGCATTAACGGCTCGGGTAAAAGTACCCTGGTGAAGATGCTGTCGCTTTTAGAGAGACCTGATTCAGGCAAAATATTTATCCAGGGGGAAGAGGCCACGCCGCAAAATATGCTGCGCATACGGAGAAAAATGGCTGTCGTTTTTCAGGAACCGCTTCTTCTGGATACGACAGTTTATAATAACGTAGCCTCCGGTCTCCGTCTCAGGGGACATAAAAAAACTGAGATTGATTCACGGGTAATGGAATGGCTGACGAGGCTTGG
>JAQVLS010000036.1 GCA_028704035.1 Desulfotomaculaceae bacterium
TAATAAACATATTATTATTTCCCTAACCCGGACTTCTCTTTTAGTATTTTTAGCTCGTCCCCGGTCAGGTGGCGTTACTGCCCGGGTTTAAGATCATCAATCCTTAAATCCCCGAACTTAATTCTTTTGAGACGCATTACCGGATGTCCGATATATTCACACATGCGCTTAACCTGGTGTTTACGTCCCTCGTGGATAGTGATCTCTAAAAGGGCGTTTCCTTCTTTCCCACTTTTGAGCCGGACTCTGGCGGGTGCAGTCAGGCCATCTTCAAGCGGCAGCCCTTTCTCCATCTGTTTCAGTTTTACCGGATCAGGCGCCCCCGTTACCCGCACCTGGTAGGTCTTCGGTACCAGGCGTCCGGGGTGGGTCAGGGCATGGGTCAGGTCCCCGTCATTGGTCAGAAGAAGCAATCCCTCACTGTCATAATCCAGCCTGCCCACAGGGTATACCCGGCTGGAATTATCCTTTAAAAGATCTACAACCTTTTTTCTGCCCTTTTCGTCACTCATGGTCGTTATGTAACCCCTGGGTTTATACATCAGAATATACTGCCTGGCCGGTGAGAGATTGAGAGATTCCCCGCCGACCTGGACCTTGTCTACGGCCGGATCAACTTTTACACCCGGTTCCGTAATAACTTTGCCATTTACTTTTACCAGGCCGGCAGCGATCATTTCTTCGCAGCGACGCCGCGAAGCCACACCCGCCCCGGCCATAACCTTGTGCAACCGTTCCATTTGATCCACCTCCCCATGGTACAAAGCCCCTGAACAGTGAATTTGTGGTTTCCTTGCCATATTATTCACCCTGGATATTCTATCATCGGCAAGTAAATAATTCAAGCCTGACCCCTAAAAAAGCATCCGGATGATGAAGACAGACGCCATCAGGGTGGTCAGGTCCGCAACCAGCCCCAGAATCACCGAATAACGGTATTTTCTAATGCCGACCGAGCCGAAGTATAAAGTCAAAACATAGAAGGTCGTATCACAGCTCCCTTGCATCGTGGAAACGAGACGGCCCAAAAAACTGTCCGGACCATGTGTTTTAATTATATCGGAAGCGATGCCCAGCGCCGCCCCGCCTGAAAGCGGGCGCATCACGGCGTGCGGCAGTACCTCAGCCGGCAGGCCTACATAATTGAGCACCGGGGACAGCGCTGTCACCAGGACTTCCATGGCGCCTGACGCCCGGAATATACTTATGGCCACCAGCATCGCCACCAGGTAGGGAATCGTTTTTATCGCGGTAGCAAACCCGGCTTCAGCCCCATCAACAAAAGTCTCATATACCTTTACTCCGCGCATCATCGCCACCAGCGGCACTACCAGAAGGATTACGGGAATAGCCCAGCGGGACAGTTCGGCAATGATCTCAAACAAGCGCCCCTCACCTCCTGCCCGAATAAATCAGGCGCAGCAGTCTGTCCACCATGATCGCGACGAACATGCTGAAAGCCGTGGCCATGATCGTCGGACCGACAATTGCTGTGGGGTCGGTTGAGCCGTATAACAGGCGGATGCCGATGATCGTTGTGGGGATTAAAGTAATACATGCCGTATTTAGCCCCAGGAAGGTGCACATAGCATCAGAAGCGGTATCGCTGTTCCGGTTCAGCTTCTGTAGCTCCCGCATGGCGATCAGACCCATCGGGGTGGCCGCGTTGCCCAGACCGAGGATATTGGCGCTCAGGTTCATCACAATGGCCCCCATAGCCGGGTGGTCTTTGGGCACACTGGGAAACAGGAAGCGCATCAAAGGGCGCACCAGCCAGGCCAGCGCCCGCACCAGGCCGGCTTCCTCTGCCAGCTTCATGATGCCCAGCCAGAAGGTGATGATGGCAATCAGGCTGAGCGATATTTTCACAGCATCGTTGGCGCCTTGGAGCGCCGCTATAGTGACAATCTCAATATTACCGTTTGCCGCGGCTACAGTTATGCCGAAAACCATCAGCAGCAGCCATACAATATTAACCATACCTTATACCCCCCAGATACCAGGGTTGTCCTATTTCACTTTATGAACCCCGCCGGACAAATAGTACAAAATATGGTAAGGGGAGGGGGCTGTCCCCCAGGCGCATTCATACAATCTTTCTGCTGAAAATGCCGGTCAGCCCTGTTTTGTCTACCCTATCCCTTATTTTTACAATGTCGGTTGTGTACAGCCCCAGCTCGTGCATCCGTTCGAAATAAACTGAACCCGAAAAGGTATATTTTTTGCCCAGCCCCTCGGTATTTTTCATCTCGCTGTGCATAAATGAAATAATATCGCCGCAGGCCAGTTCGCCGGGAAGCACCAGCGGTTCATGGCCGCCCAAAAGCCTCGCCGCGTTATGCCCCGCCAAAAAACCCGTGGCAATCGCTTCCGTGTGCCCCACCAGTAACCCGGTTTTTTCGCCCGCGCAAAATAAATTCTGCATGCCCGTAACCCGCAAACCAGCGTCGCAGGGCGCCATAGCCATAAACCGCACGGAATTCCCTTTCCCCCCCGAATAGGGGTCCGCGTAGCGGGCGTCCTGGAAACCGTCCAAAGTGCGCAGGATCTCCAGAGGAAAATACGGGGTCATCAGCTTGGCATGCCCGGTGTCAAGAATTATCAGGTTTTCAGCGAAATCATTTAAGGCGTACTGCTGGCAGGCTTTTTTTTGCAACTGCCCCGACTTATGTAAATGCTCCGGCAGCGGCACCACCAGGACGCCTTTATGTTCCAGTTTATGCACCAGGTCCGGCCTGATGGATTTCTTCTCCAGCTTACAGGAGCCGCTCATTGCTTCAAAATGAGGAAAACCTTCGCCTGCCTTGATCTCGGCCACACCAGCCCCCTCCGTTAGACTTACCCGCGGCCCGAATGTGGGACAGCGCAACACGCACATGGCGCACCCGGCGCCGTAGCGGGCGCAGTTGCCGGCCGGTCCGGCCGTACCGGTACAGTCAATATAAACGTCGCCCCCGATCTCCTCGCCATCTGCCGTCAGCAAACAGGTAATAACGTCCCCGCTTTTAGAAACTCCTGTCGTTCTCTTCTGTAATTTCAGCCGGACGCCGTTGGACAATAGCAATGACCTTATAGCCGGCTCAATCCTGGTCACGTCGTAAAGCATGGCGTGCCGGTGCCCGGGGAAATTAACATCGCGATGAGTGACTACTTTTTCAATAACCTTGAGAAATTCCCCGCCCCCCATAGCCCAGATCTCTTCTAAGGCGGTGAACCGGCCGTTATTGCGCATAATCCCGCCCACAAGGCCGGTCCCGAGCAGCATATCTGTTTTTTCCACCAGGACGGCTTCAGCCCCGGCCGCTCTTGCTGAATAAGCCGCCGCGCAGCCGGCCCAACCGCCGCCCACTATTACAACGCACATAAAAAAAGCCTCCCTTTTGTTTATTATATTCAGGAAGGATCTCAAAAGCTTATGTTATTCCAAAAAGAGGTTAATATATTACAGGAACCTTTTGCTGGACTTTTCACCATTGTACGAGAAAAGGACAGGCTTGTCGTCCAGCACTGTTTCCAGGTGCGCAGGTCGTCCCCAGAGCGTGAAAACATGGGGCAGTGTCTTTTCCAGGTAGACAACATCCAGCTCGTCTCCCTCGTAAATATGCTTCAAATACAGCTCGCCTCTTTTGTTAAAATCCCCGTCCAGCACCACAATGTACTGGTAACCGCAATTTGTCAGGCTGTTTACTATCGCGTCCCGCACGTTCTCCCATTCCTTGTCGACTATTTTCCAGTCGTAGCCGGCCTTCTTATACAAATAAAGGTCCATATCTTCCACCAGTTCCCTGGTCAGATAATTGCGCAGAAAAGAGATATCATTGTCGACCGACCGCACCTCAAAAATTTTCTCCTGGCCCTGCCCGCCGGGACGCCCGTATTTTTCCCATTCCTCTAGTGTGGGCTGATCCCACCTTTTTTCAATGTCTTCAAATATTTTCAAACCCAGCGTATAAGGATTGAGCCGGCTCCGGGACGTCTGTATTATCCCCGAGTGCATCTTGGCAAACTCCACCGCTTCAGATTCATCAAGCTCGATCTCCCGCATTATCCTTAGATGCCAGTAAGAAGCCCAGCCCTCGTTCATGATTTTTGTCTCCATCTGCGGCCAGAAATACAGCATCTCCTGCCGGATTACCGACATAATATCCCGCTGCCAGTCCTCCAACTCCGTGCTGTGCTGGACTATAAACAGCATCAGATCTTTCTCTGGTTCCTTCGGAAATATTTTTTTGTTAGCACAGCTTTCAGTGTCGGCTTCCGTGTCATCACCGATTGACCACAGGTCATCATAAGGGGTTTCAGGGCATCCCGCGCGGCAGGGCTGCCCCTGATCCGGCTCAGCGGCCTTTACATTTTTCATCAGGTCTCTTGGTTCAATATGCTCTTGCAGGGCTATGGCGGCGTCTATGAAAGATTCCACCCTGGCGCGCCCGTATTTAAATTCATAGCCGCGAAAGCGGTCGGCTGCGGTAGCCATTGATTCTACCATGTTCCTGGATGTTTTTTTAAAATAAATGTTGTTTTTGAACAAATCGCAGTGCGCCAGCACGTGCGTCATAACCAGTTTGTTCTGGATCAAGGTGTTCCCTTCCAGCAGAAAGGCGTAACAGGGGTCTGAATTTATAACCATTTCATAAATCCGTCCCAGGTTGTAATCGTACTGCGTTTTCATTTTATGATAGGCCTTGCCGAACGTCCAGTGCGAATAGCGGGTCGGCATACTGTAAGCGCCAAACGTATAGATGATATCTGCCGGGCAGATTTCAAAAAACATATCGTAAAAGTCAAGGTTGAATTCCTTGGCTTTCGCTGAAATAAGCGTCAAGGCCTTCTCCAGCAGCTTAATTTCCTCATGTGGGTTCACTGATCATCCCCCCTGCTTATACAATATGTCCGGCAAAGACTCAAATTGCCGGAGCAGTATCCAATATTCAAGGCTAAGTTCCAAAATTTTAAACTATCTATTGTCTCTTCGGCCTCACAATGACGATCCAGGTTGATTCTCTGACTGCTCGGGCGAAAGGCTGAAAAACTTTTTCAGCGTCGGGTATACCCCGCTTTTGTCCCTGACGGTGACGCAGGTGAACTTGTCGTTCTTTATTTTTTTGAAGGCGTTGCGCAGGGTGGAAGTGTAGTAATACGGGCCTTCGATTTCCCCGTACCCTACCATGTTGCATACCTCCAGCAGCTCATTGATCAGCCTGATACAGTTCTCGTTGTCGGAGGAAAGGTTGTCGCCGTCGGAGAAATGGAAGGCGTAAATGTTATAGTCGCTGGGGCTGTAACGTTTTTCTATCACTTCCAGCGCCAGCTTGTAAGCGGAGGAGCAGCGAGTGCCGCCGCTGGCCCCTTTGGTGAAAAACTCCTCCTCCGTGGTCTCTTTGGCCTCGGTGTGATGGGCCAAAAAGACGATATGGACGTTATTGTACCTGGTGCGCAAGAAGCGGACCATCCAGAAGAAAAAACTGCGGGCGATGTATTTTTCAAACGGCCCCATCGACCCGGAGGTGTCCATCATGGCCAGGACCACCGCGTTGGACTCGTATTTATAGGTGACCTCCCAGGTCTTAAAGCGCAGGTCTTCGGGCGTGATGGCCGGCGTCCCGCTCTCCCCTTTCATTGCGTTGCGCTTGATCGCTTCCATGATGGTGCGCTTGCGGTCGATATTGCTGGAAATGCCTTTCTTGCGGATATCTCTGAATTCCAGAGCGTCGGAAGCCATCTCCGGCTTCTTTTTTTGTTCCAGGTTGGGCAGTCCCAGGTCCTCGAAAATCATTTCGGCCAGCTCATCCACGGTGATGTCCGCCTCATAATAATCCACGCCGGGTTCGTCACCGGCTCCTTTGCCCTGGCCTTGACCCGGCCTGGGTTCGGAAAATATTATATCGCCCTGTTTGCTGCTGCCGTCGCCCTGGCCGGCATGCTTTTGTTTGTTGTAGTCAAAGCGGAAACGGTATTCATGCAGTGAGCGGATGGGCACCTTTACTATCTTGCGGCTGTCGTGCATGATAATGCTTTCCTCGCTGACAATATCCGCCAGATTCTTTTTAATAGCCTCCCGCACTTTCTCCTTGTGGCGCTGCCGGTCTATTTCCCCTTTGCGGTGCAGGGACCAGTCCTCGCGGGTGATGATCAAGTTTGGCTCTGTCACGAAATAACCCCCTAACGGTTGAGCAGGCTGCCGATGTACCTGAGCAGCTCGTTGGCGCAGTTGGGGCAGTAACCGTGGTCCGAGATCAGACGGGCGCTGACCTGATTGATTCTTTTCAGCTGCTCGGCGTCCGGGGTCTTGGTGGAGGTGGTGATTTTCACGACGTCTTTCAGGTCGGCAAACAGTTTTTTCTCTATAGCTTCCCGCAGCCGCTCGTGCGAGTTATAGTCAAAGCGCTTGTTTTTGCGGGCATAGCTGGAAAGCCTGATCAGAATTTCTTCCCGGAAGGCTTTTTTAGCGCTTTCGGAGATGCCGATCTGCTCTTCTATGGACCGCATCAGGTTTTCATCCGGCTCCAGTTCCTCGTCAGTGATTGGGTCCTTTAGTTTTGCGCCGTTGCAGAAGGCCTCCACATTATCCAGGTAGTTTTCGAACAAAATCTTGGCCGACTCTTCATAGGAGTAGACAAACGCTTTCTGTACTTCTTTCTTGGCCATTTCATCATATTCTTTGCGCGCCACCGAAATGAAGTTCAGCAGGTTGTCACGCTCATCCTTGGTGATGGAAGGATGCTGGTCGAGGCCTTCTTTCAAGGCGCGCAGGACGTCAAGGGGGTTGATGCACTGGGTGGATGTGCGGATCAGGGCCGAAGACAGGCGGTTGATCACGTAGCGGGGGTCGACGCCGCTCATCCCCTCGTCGACAGCTTCGTTCTGCAGCTCATGCAGATCTTTCTGCTTGAATCCCTCCACGTCCTCGCCGTCGTACAGCTTCATCTTCTTGATCAGGTCCATGCCCTGCTTTTTAGATTCTTTTAACCTGGACAAAACTGAAAAGATGCTGGCTACCCGCATGGCGTGCGGCGCGATGTGGATATTGCGCAGGTCGCTCTGCTTGATTAGTTTTTCGTAAATCTTGACCTCATCAGTCACTTTAATGTTGTATGGTATTTTTATAACTATAATCCTGGACTGGAGAGCCTCGTTTTTCTTGTTGCTGATAAAGCTTTTGTATTCGTTTTCGTTGGTGTGGGCCACGATCATTTCGTCGGCGTAGATCAAGGCAAAACGGCCCGCCTTAAAGTTGCCTTCCTGTGACAGGCTCAGCAGGTTCCAGAGGAATTTCTCGTCACACTTGAGCATTTCTTGGAACTCCATCATGCCCCGGTTGGCGATATTCAGCTCGCCGTCAAAGCGGTAAGCGCGGGGGTCCGACTCTGAACCGTATTCGGTGATGGTAGAAAAGTCCATGCTGCCGGTCAGGTCGGCGATATCCTGAGATTTTGGATCGGAAGGGGTAAAAGTGCCGATACCGGCCCGGTTGTCCTCAGATAAAAACACCCGTTCCACAGGCACCCTTTCAATATTGCCGCCGTACTCCAACTCAAGCATCATCCGACAGGAAGGGCACAGTTCCCCCTCGATGTATACGTTATAGATATTTTGAAACTCTTTTCTCAGTTCCCTGGGGATCAGATGTAAAGGTTCTTCGTTCATCGGGCAGCCTTTAATGCCGTAAAGCGCGCCCTCACCGGTACGGCTGTATTTTTCCAGGCCCCGTTTCAACATTGCCACCAAGGTAGACTTGCCGCCGCTGACAGGGCCCATCAGCAGCAAAATCCGCTTGCGCACGTCCAGCCGGCGCGCAGCGGGGTGAAAATATTCTTCAACCAGTTTTTCCAGGGTTTTTTCTAGGCCGAAAAGTTCGGATGAGAAAAAATCGTAGCTCTTGATGTTGTCCTGCTCCCCCGTCCCGGCGCTCTTGATCATATTATAAATCCTGGCATGGGCTAGTTGGCACACGTCCGGTTTTTCTCTGATTAGATCAAGGTAATCCTTGAAAGTTCCCTCCCAGGCAAGTTGTTTTTCCAGCGAACGGTATTCCTCTATTAGTCTCAGGAAATCCATGGTTTCACTCCTTCCCGTTTTGTTTCTAAACCTTACGGTTTCCCAGGCCAGGTAATAGGCTGTAGATGAATATTATATTATATGCGAAAATGGCAAAAAAAAGAATGATCGCCGCCCGGCGGTGAAATCCGAAAACGGCGATATCTGTCGAAGCTTCTATATAATATAGATATAAGCAAAAAAAGTTTCCATATTTTAATTAAAATATGGAGTATTAATGGGCAAAAGTAGGGCGGGTTTTAACCCGCCCAGGTGTTTACCATTTGACCGGGATCGCTACTTTGTCCAGTTCTTTCCCGTCCTTGGGGCTGGCCCAGAAAACTTCCAACTCGCCCTGTCCCGGCGAAGCAGCGTTGAAGTCCAGCGCATGTTTGAATTCACCCCGTCCGGGCGCGCCCTCGGAAGCAGTGGTAAAGCTTTCCGCAATGACTTTCCCGGTGTCATCAACCAACCTTATATTTACAGTGGCCTCAAACACTCTGGCGCTGCCGGACACTTCCAGCGGCGAACTTACTTTTTGCCCGGACTGCGGGCTGTTTACCCAGATAGAAGGTTCGTACACATTTGAGAGATCCCTGCTGAAAGGCTGCTGATACAGGCCGACATGACCCCACCAGTCCATAGCCTGGTCAGTTTTGCCTTCCACCATGAAAGATACTTTCTTGATTTCCGGAAACTCGGTCAGGGTATTCACAATGCTTTGAATGCCCAGAGCTTCTCCGGCTGCCCCCACGTTGGCGTTCAGGACTTCCTTCGAAAAGTCTACCGTAGCCAGACCGTCCTTGATACTAATGCTAATGCTGTTTACTTTAGTCGCTGCAGGCAGCACCCGGGCTGCTCCCGGAATAACCGGGTGAGTATTGATTAACTCTTCCAGCGCGACCCTGTGCGCATCCGGCGTAGGAGACACCTGATGTATCTCCCTAACCAGGTAGGCGTCGTTTGCAGTAGTTTTTACATAGTATACCGCCAGGTTTAATTTTTGTGCGGGCTCCTTGGCACCCTGCTGGGCGCCTGGTGTGGCGCCGGGTTTTTCTTTTTCTTCTGGCGTATTGCAGCCGGCTAGGGCGAATGAAACCAGTAATAGCACTATGAATGCTGACAACAGTACACTCTTTTTTTTGTACCAGGACATAAAATAAACCTCCTTTGTACCAGAAATATTTATATTGTTCAACGCAAACAAAAATTAACCTTCATTTTTATGTCAAGTTAATTTGCCTTTAAACCAAGCCGGCCCAATAAGGCCGTGCGGGCACGCTCTTCAAAAATATCGTCAAGGGGCTTTAAATCCTGTTCTATGCCGCGTCTTTTTAAGGCCAGCCTGATTAGTTTATCTGTAAATCTAGCGTTCTTCGGCAGCAACGGCCCGTGTAAATATGAGCAAAAAACATTTTTGTACCTGGCGCCTTCCAAACCGTCCTTGCCATTGTTGCCTTTACCGTACAACACTTTTCCCAGAGGCTTGATGCTCCCCAGGAAGGTTTGTCCGGAATGATTTTCAAAGCCGACGACTTTAAGAGGCGCCCCGTCCTGTTTCATTTCTATTACCGTGTTTCCCACCATTCTTGTGCTTCCTACCCTGGTATACAGGTCCAGGATAGCCAACCCCGGTATATGCCTGCCGTCCCCCGTCACATAATAACGGCCAAGCAGTTGGTAGCCCCCGCAGATGGCCAGGACAACCAGGCCGTTTTCTACCGCTTTCTTAAACTGATCCCGGTGCTTCATCAAGTCGGCGGTAATCAAGTTTTGCTCGCGATCCGAGCCGCCGCCGAGAAATACAAAATCGTACTTACTAAAATCCATGGCATCGCCGAGGCTTTTATTTATTATCTGTACGGGAATGTTGCGCCACTGGCAGCGATTTTGGAATGCCATGACATTCCCTCTGTCGCCATAAAGGTTCAGCAGGTCAGGATACAGATGACATGCCCTGATCATTTTCATCCCCCTTTTCAACCAGGGATTTTACAATCTTGTGTACCGGCCGCAGGGCTGTATAGGTGGAAAAAATGTAGGTTGCCCCGGCCTTGCCGCTCAGCGCCGTCTTTATTGCCCGGCGCATATCCGTGTTTACCGCTATTTTTTCCACGGGTACGCCGGCATATTTCAAACGAAGCGCCATGTCTTCCCCACGTAGTCCGGAACACAGGAAATGCTTCAAGTGTTTATGGTCCGCGCCCAACATTTCAAAATCCACATCCCAGATCCAGGATACGTCCCTGCTGTCCGCAAAATTGTCGTTGAGAGCGATAAATACGTCCTTGGTACCCCGCGCTTCACAAAGCGTTCTAAGACCCTGGTTGAAACCGGCAGGGTTTTTCACCAGGTTTAGATAAGCTTGTTTATTGCCGTACTTGAATTTTTCCGCCCTGCCGATGGCCGGCCGGTATTTTTTCAGACTGCTCAGGATGGTCTGCACGTCAATACCGACCAACTTGCTTGCAGTGAAGGCCGCCAGAGCGTTATATAGATTGTGCAGTCCCTGCGTCTGGATTTCCATAATCCCCCGCGGGACTGTCTCCCCTTGACAGGTGAGCCTAAAGCTGCTTAAACCGTCGGCCATCCCTAGCGGTATAGCTTCAACCTGCGGACTGGGCCTTTTGAAGCCGCAATCCGGGCAGCTGTATGCGCCAAGCTGGCCGTAATGAAAATAATCGTAAACAAGCGCAGAGCCGCAAAACGGGCAGAATTTAGCTTCCCTGGTTTGCGTGTTCACTTTACTTGTGTTTTCATTACCAGCCAGGCCAAAAAAATGTGAATGCAGGCCTGTTGTATCTTGAAACTGGGCTACCAGCGGGTCATCAGCGTTTAATACCAGGGTTGCCTGATTCTGCCCGCGCAAGGAATCCCGGATGACGCCAATAACCTTTTCCATCTCCCAGTATCTGTCCAGTTGATCCCGGAAGAAATTTGTCAGCACCACCACCCTGGGAGATAGATTATTCAGCACATCAGGGATGGAAGCCTCATCCGCCTCAATAACGGCATAGTCACAATCAATTTTTCCTGATATAACTGAACTCATGATAAAGCTGGTGGT
>JAQVLS010000237.1 GCA_028704035.1 Desulfotomaculaceae bacterium
GACGGAATAATGCTTAAAGAACTTTTTTCTTTTTCGGGTAATGATATGAGTCGGATCAAGGCCATAATAATTTCTACGGTGGTGCCGCCGCTGACATTCACCCTGGAGCGGGTATGTCAGAGATATTTTAAGCTGACGCCGCTTATAGTCGGCCCCGGCATTAAAACAGGCCTGCCGATAAAGTATGAAAATCCGAGGGAGGTTGGCGCCGACCGTATCGTCAATGCGGTAGCTGCTATTGACAAGTACGGCTATCCGCTTATTATTGTGGACTTTGGCACCGCGACGACGTTTTGTGTCATCAACGACATGGGTGAATATCTGGGCGGGGCTATCGCCCCGGGTATCAGCATCTCAACAGAAGCCCTTTTTGAGCGGGCGGCTAAACTGCCCCGGGTGGAATTAACCAAACCGGCGTCCATAATAGGGAAAAATACCATCAACTCCATGCATGCAGGTATTTTTTACGGGTTTGTCGGCCAGGTTGATGAAATCTCCAGGAGAATGAAAAAAGAACTGGGTGAAAACACTAAGGTTGTCGCCACCGGCGGTCTGGCGAACCTGATTGCCCAGGAAAGCTCTTATATCGAAGTAGTGGATCCTTATCTAAGCCTCAATGGACTCAGGCTTGTTTACGAGAGGAATATGCAGCGTTGAATATCGGTGACATAGTATTAGAGAACCCCGTGATATCCGCGCCAATGGCCGGCATCACGGATAAGTCATTCAGGATTTTGGCAAAGGAGGCTGGTTGTAGCCTGGTCTGCACCGAAATGGTCAGCGACCAGGCTCTTTTGTATGGAAATCCAAAAACATGCAGCCTGCTTGATATTTCAGACGAGGACAGCCCGGTGAGTATCCAGGTGTTCGGCTCTGACGCAGGGTATATGGCCGCAGCTGCCGAAATTGTGGAAAGCCGCGGCGCCCGGCTGATTGATGTCAACATGGGCTGCCCCACTCCGAAAATAGTCAAAAATGGCGAGGGCGCAGCCCTGATGAAGGACCCGGATAAAGCTGCGGGGATAATCAGGGCTATTGCCGGGCGGGTAAAGATCCCGGTTACTGTCAAGCTGAGAAAAGGTTGGGATAAATCTTCTGTTAACGCGGTAGAAATGGCCTGCCTGATGGAGAGCGCCGGGGCGGCAGCGGTAACAGTACACGGCCGTACCCGTTCCCAGTTTTATGCAGGGGAGGCTGATTGGGGAATAATTACTTCGGTTAAGCGGGCTGTGGCTATCCCGGTGATTGGCAACGGGGATATATGGACGCCCCGGGATGCCCTGCTCATGCTGGAGCAGACCGGCTGTGACGGGATAATGATTGGCCGGGCATCGCTCGGCAACCCCTGGATTTTTAAGCAGACTGTGTATTTCCTTGAAACAGGCGAAATGCTGCCGGGACCCACCCCGGGGGAAAGAGTCGCCATGGCTTTAAGACATTTTGACCTGCTGTTTGAAAACAAGGGGGAAAACGTGGCTGTGCGGGAGATGCGCAAACACGCCGCCTGGTACATGAAAGGCCTGCATGGGGCAGCCCGCCTCAGGGAAGCGGTAAATAGGGCAAAATCCCGGGAGGAGATAAAAATTTTATTGGGACAGAAATAAATAACATAAAAATCTCTGCGGCCACTTGAAAAAGGCCGTTATTTTTTATAGGATTATCTTGTACACAATTCTGTGCACATAAATAATTCAATAAGGGGAAATTTAAGGAGATATTATGGAATTAATCCGCTTGGGAGATAAGATAATTAGCCGGCGTAAAATTGAACAGGCAGTAAATAAAATCCTAAATCTAAGGATGAAAGGCCTGTCTCAGACAGAGGTCGCCCAGCGTTTGGGGGTCGATCGAACTCTGGTCTGCCGCCTTGAAAACCTGGGGGAACTGAGGAAGGGGCGCAGCCTTGCGGTAGTCGGCTTCCCGATCCTGAACAAAAAAGAAGTTGAAGAGGCGCTGGAACGCGAAGGAATAGATCTGGTTTTTATAATGTCTGAGAAAGAGCGCTGGCAATTTATAAAACAAAAGAGCGGGGTTGCCCTTTTTGACTCTATTATGGAACAGATCGCGAAGGTCCATTCTTATGACCAGGTGATAGTAATCGGTTCCAATCAGCGAATAAAGGTATTTGAGGCTGTGCTCGACAAGGAGGTAGTCGGTTTTGAAATTGGCGAGTCACCTATACAGGAAGATAAAATAGTCAAGATCGATGATCTGATTAAATTAGTCAGGGCAGTTAAGAAATAGGGGGAATTCTCATGCAAAACTTTGCCTTCATGATTCACCCGATGGACGCGGGGGACGTTGCCAGGAAATTTAAATTTGCCAGGTATCTGCCCCAGCGGGCGATTGAACGGGCTTTTGCCTTGCTCCCTTCCATGAAGGTGGCCCATATCACAGGCATTCACTCGGCATACGAAGAGGCGGAGGGGTGGTTTATCGCCTGCCCGCTTACCACCAGGCTTATAATGAGCATGCCCCCAGGTTATGTGATAAAAAAGATTATTCAAGGAGGCCGTGCCGCAGAAAAACTCGGCGCTAAAATATTCGGACTGGGCGCGTTTACCAAGGTAATTGGTGATGCCGGCATTACTGTTGCCAAGAACCTGAATATACCGGTGACTACCGGGAACAGCTATACAGTAGCTACTGCTGTTGAGGCGACCAGGGAAGCAGCCCGGGTGATGGGGCATGTTCTGAAAAAGTCTGCAGTGGTTATAATGGGCGCGACAGGGGCCATTGGCCGTGTATGCGCCATG